>NZ_JBQXEZ010000014.1:0-57594 GCF_052618305.1 Desulforudis sp. DRI-14
GATCGTGGCGTACTGCTTCATCGTCGAGAACTTCGCCATCTTCGAGGAAGACCAGAAGACGCTGGCGGAGCTCAACAAGGCCTACCGGTACGGGACGGCACAGGTTTCTACTTAACTTAGCCCGTTAATGCCTTCTGCCACGGAGGTGCGCGCTTGAAATCGGCGCCCGGCACCTCCGTGGCTGTCTCCTTCCTACTCCTTCCGCCGCTTTGAAGAAAAGTCTTCCTCACCGCGTTTGCGGATGATGCCGGCGTCGTACTCCGCCCGCAAGCGGCGTGCCGCCTCGACCATCCTGGACAGCGCGGCTACGGCTTCTTGTTTACCCCGGGTTTTCAATCCGCAGTCCGGATTGACCCATAGCCGCTCGGCGCCGAAAAGCTCAAGCGCCTTTCTGACAAACTGTGGCAAACCGTTTCGGCACCAGTCCGAGCATCACCGCGGTATCAAGAACGTGATCATAGAGAGAAAAGTCGCCTACGGGGACAAGTTCCACGCCCAGGCTGATCTGTTGACGCCAGTGTGCCTCCTCAAGGGCAGGGGCGGCTCAACGCTCACAGTAGCGGGACTGCTCAGGATTTGCAAGGCCTGTGGGGGATTTTACGCCCGTCTCTTTGGTTTTGTCTGTGATTAAGGGAGAATATCGGAGAATAGCAGAGGAGAATATCCGGCTCTTACAGAAATATCTTCCTTACCGGGGTGTAATCCCGGGCTCCTGCACTCCCGGAACCCGGACGGGCGCTTGCGCGGACTTTTATGCACGTTCTCAAGAGGTGAGCCCGTTGCCCTACTGTATAAGGAAGTTGGATGCCGGAAGTCAGAAGTCGGACTTGGTGAAATCCGCGAGGCGGTCGCTTCCAGGTCAAACCTCTGACCTCTGGTTTCAGACCTCTTTTTGGTACGTGAGCACTGGACGGCGAGCATGACAAAGCTAGGCGAAGTTTTTCAACAGTCCCTTCGGGATGGGGTTTATTACTTTGCCTTTACCGGCAGCCTGCTCCTGGCCGCCCATTTGGTCCCCCTGCTTCATTTCTTTGCGGGGCTGGGCCTGCTGGCCCTCGCGGGGTTCTTGACGCGGGAAAGGACGTCGGCTTATGCCCTGTTTATCCTGCTGGCATCGGGGATGTTCCTGTCCCTGTCATTACAGACGCTCAATCCGGCGTTGACGGTGACCGAGTTCGGGCTGCTCGGGGTGTTGTACGGCCTGGGCTTCAAGAACGGGCTTAAGCCCCAACGGCTGCTGTGGGGAGGCGTTTTAGCAGGTCAGATCCTTCACGGCTTAACCCTTCTTGTCCTCTTCCTGGCGTTGGGCCATAACCCTTTCGACGCGCAGCAGTTTCTGGCCGGCGTTGAAGAATTGACCCCCCTGGAGGAGCAGGTGTTGCAGACGATGGCGGTAGTCCTGCCGGGGAGCTACGTGGTGAGCGCCTGGTTTATGGCGGTGGCGGGATTCTTTACCCTCCAGCACGTTTTAGCGGGGAGGGGGACGGTTGACAACCCCCTGCCGTTTGCCGAGTGGAGGCTTCCCTGGACGGCGGTCTGGATGGTTATCGCCGGGCTGGGAATGTATCTTGCCGGCGACCAGTGGTCGATCGCGGGTCTCAAGGTTACGGGAGCCAACATCCTTGTCATATCCGTTTTCGTTTTTGCTACACTGGGATTGAGTACGGTAGCCGCGCTCAAGCTTTTCGCCCGCCTGTCCAGGTTCTGGCGTGTCGTGCTGCTGGCGGCGGCCGTTTTCTATCTCCCCGTCATCTTTACCGCCCTGGCGGTTTTGGGTTTTCTGGATGCGGGCTTCAATTTCCGCGAGTGGTTCCGGCGAAAGGAGGACTAAAAGCGTGAAGGTGATTTTGCTTAAAGACGTGAGCAACCTCGGCAGGAAAGGCGACATCGTCAACGCGGCGGACGGTTTCGCGCGTAACTTTTTATTCCCCAAAGGATTGGCCGAACCGGTTACGGAGGGGCGGATGCAGGAGATCGCGCGCAACGCGGACGCCAGGGCCAGGAAAGAGAAGAGGCTTGACGAGCAGGCCCGCGCGATGGCCGCCAGGCTTAAAGGCCTCACCGTCAAGGTGGCGGTGCGGACCGGGGAGGGCGGCAGGCTTTTCGGTTCGGTCAGCACCAAGGATATCGCCGCGGCCCTCGAGGCACAGCACAAGATCAATATCGATCGCAAGAAGTTCGAGCTGAAGGAACCGATCAAGAGCCTGGGGACGTACAAGGTTCTTGCCAGGCTCCATCCCGGGGTGCAGGCGGAATTCACGGTGGAGGTCACGGGAGTTTAATGCTGGAGAAGAAACCCCCTCACAGCCTCGACGCCGAGCAAGCCGTGCTCGGCGCCTTGCTTATGGATCCGGACGCCGTTAACCGGGTGGTCACCTTCCTGCGCTCGGACGACTTTTATCACCCCGGGCACAGCGCCATCTACCAGGCCGTTCTGCAGCTGATCGACGAGCAAAAGCCGGTCGATCTCCTGACGGTAACCGAGCGCCTGCGCCTGGACGGGTTGCTGGAGAGGCTCGGCGGAGCGGCCTACGTCGCCTCCCTCCTGGACGTCGTGCCCACTTCGGCCAACGTGGAGTATTACGCCCGTATCGTCGAGGAGAAGGCGCTGCTGCGCGCCCTGATCCGGGTATCCACCCGGATCGCCGAAATGGGCTACGAGAACGCGGAGGCCCCGGAGCGGCTGCTTGAGCAGGCCGGGCAGATGATCATGGAACTGAGTTCCGGCCGGGAAACCACCGTCCTTGCTTCGATACGGGACATATTAATGAGCACGTGGGCCCATATCGAAGCGGTCTACGAAAGCAAGGGGCAGGTTACCGGCATTCCCACGGGGTTTGAAGACCTTGACAGGAAGATCAGCGGGCTGCAGCCCTCGGACTTGATTATCCTCGCCGCCCGCCCGAGTATGGGCAAGACGGCCTTGGCCCTGAGCGTCGCCTTCAAGGTCGCTCACAGGCAACGCAAGCCGGTGGCCGTTTTCAGTCTGGAAATGTCCAAAGAACAGCTCGTTCAGCGGTTGCTGTGTTCCGAAGCGAAGGTGGACCAATACAGGCTGCGCACCGGAAACCTGCGTGAAGAGGACTGGGAACGCCTGACCGACGCTGCTGCGCGCTTAAACGACCTGCCGATCTTTATCGACGATACCGCCGCCTGTACGGTCAGCGAGATCCGGGCCAAAGCCAAGCGGCTGCAGGCCGAGAGAGGACTCTGTCTCATCGTCATCGACTACATCCAGCTGATGCAAGCGGCGCGGCGGACGGAGAGCAGGCAGCAGGAAATCGCCCATATTTCCAGGTCCCTCAAGGGTCTCGCTAAGGAACTCAACGTCCCGGTGCTGGCACTTTCCCAGCTCAGCCGCGCCGTGGAGCAGCGCCAGGATAAGAGACCCATTATGTCGGACCTGCGTGAATCGGGCAGCCTGGAGCAGGATGCCGACATCGTTATGTTTATCTACAGGGACGAATACTACAACGAGAAAACGGAACAAAAAGGCGTGGCCGAAGTGATCGTCGCCAAGCATCGGAACGGGCCGACCGGAAAAGTCGAGCTGGGGTTCTTTAAAGAATTCACCCTTTTTACGGGATTCACCAGGCGAGAAGAATAAGTTGACATCACTGTGCCCCTTTGCTAAAGTTATATGGGCATTCGGGAGGGGTGAGGAAATGCAGAGAAAGCAATACGACGTGATCATCGTCGGTGCCGGGCCGGCCGGGATTTTCGCGGCCCTGGAGATCGCCATGCACGATCCGAAGTGCAAGGTCCTGATCATTGAAAAGGGCCTGGACATCAAGAAGCGCCTCTGTCCTTCCCAGGAGAAAAGCACCAACTGCCGGCACTGCGCCCCCTGCGCCACGGTATGCGGCTGGGGCGGGGCGGGCGCTTTCAGCGACGGCAAGCTGACCCTCTCCACCGAGGTGGGGGGCAGTCTCGACCAGTATATCGGCGGCGAAGCCCTAAAAAAATACGTAGACTACGTCGACAAGATCTATATCCGTTTCGGGGCGCCCCAGGACGTCTACGGGGTGAAACACCGTGAGCAGTTCGAGGAAATCCAGCGCAAGGCCATCCTGGCCGATCTCCGCCTGGTCCCGCTGCCTATCAGGCACCTGGGCACGGGGCGCTGCGCCGAGATCCTGCAGCTGATGTACGAGTATCTCGCTCCCCGGGTGGACATCAAGACCAGCACCCTCGTCACGCAGATCCTGGTTAAGGACAATACCGTCCTCGGGGTCGAGACGGCGGACGGGAAGACGTACTCCGCGAACTACGTGATCGTCGCCCCGGGACGGGAGGGCGCCGAGTGGCTGACCGCGGAAGCCCGCCGCCTGAACCTTGAGCTGGCCGTCAACCCCGTCGATGTCGGTGTGCGCGTGGAGGTCCCGGCGGCCGTTTTGGCCCCCTTGACCGACCTCTTTTACGAGCTTAAGTGCACCTATATATCCAGGACTTTTGAGGACCGCGTCCGGACCTTTTGTATGAACCCCAACGGCGAAGTGGTCATGGAGAACAACGACGGCGTGATTACGGTTAACGGCCACAGCCACGCTTACAGGAAGACGGAAAACACCAACTTCGCCATCCTGGTGAGCAAGAGCTTCACCGAGCCGTTTTCCGAGCCGATCGCCTACGGCCGCTATATCGCCAGTCTGGCCAACATGCTGGGGGGCGGGGTCCTGGTCCAGCGTTTGGGGGACCTGACCGCCGGCCGCAGAAGCACTAAGGAAAAGCTGGCTAAGAGCTTGGTGCGCCCGACGCTTCCCGAGGCCACACCGGGGGACCTCAGCCTGGTCTTTCCGTACCGGCACATGCTCGGCATCCTGGAAATGCTCGAAGCCCTGGACAAGATCGCGCCGGGCGTCAACTCGCGCAATACCCTGCTCTACGGGGCGGAGGTCAAGTTCTACTCGTCGAGGCTGGCCTTAAGCCCCAGCCTGGAGACGCGCATCAAGAACCTTTTTGCCGCCGGCGACGGCGCGGGGGTCACGCGGGGCCTGGCCCAGGCGTCAGCCTCCGGCGTCCTGGTGGCGCAGGAAATCCTAAAGAGAGCCTAAAAACGTAGTTTTAGGTCTCGACTCTAAGCTGTAAGCTTTAAGCATTAGATGGAATAACGGAAGTAGACTAAGCCTTGAATTTAAACGCCGAACCGCTTAACCGTTAGTATATTAATGCTTAGTGCCCGATGCTTACAGTATAGTTCTGGAGAGCGTTCGAGAAAACGAGCATAGCACTTGAGAGGTGGCTCACACTTCCCAATGGGCAGGCGAAGTTTTTCAACGGTCTCCTAGGAGGAGAAGAGTTGGCTACTATAGCACTAGTAGGCGCCCAGTGGGGCGATGAGGGGAAAGGCAAGGTCACCGATTTCCTGGCTGAGTCGGCTGACATCGTGGTCAGGTACCAGGGGGGCAACAACGCCGGTCACACCGTTGTCGTGGGTGACCAGGAGTACAAACTGCACCTGATTCCTTCCGGCATCCTGTATCCGGAGAAACTGTGCATTATCGGCAACGGCGTGGTCATCGACCCGGTCGTGTTAAAGCAAGAACTTGAGGGGTTGAAGCAAAGAGGCGTTCCTACGGCGCCGATCAAGATCAGCGAGCGTGCCCACGTTATCATGCCTTACCACAGGCTGCTGGACGAACTCCAGGAAGAAAGCAAGGGCGACCGTCGCCTGGGGACGACGCGCAGGGGCATCGGACCTGCTTATACCGATAAATCCGCCCGTGTCGGCATCCGCGTCGTCGACATGCTGGACCCCGAGGGTTTCCGGGAGAAGCTCGAATTTGCGGTGGCCGAGAAAAACCGCATCATCCAGCAGGTGTACGGGGGCGAGCCGGTGGACGCCGGGGAGATTTTCGCGGTCTACGCCGAGCTGGCCGAGTTCATACGGCCGATGGTGGCCGACACCTCGCTGATCTTGCACCAGGCGATCGCCCAGGGCAAGAACGTCCTCTTTGAAGGGGCGCAAGGGACGCTCCTGGACATCGACCACGGCACTTATCCCTACGTCACATCCTCTTACCCAACGGCGGCGTCGGCCGCAATGGGGTCGGGCATCGGGCCGAGTAAGATCGACACCGTCCTCGGCGTTGTAAAGGCGTACACCACCAGGGTGGGGGAGGGGCCGTTCCCCACCGAGCTTGGCGACAGCACCGGCGAGTACCTGCGGGCCAGGGGCCACGAGTACGGGACGACGACCGGGCGTCCCCGGCGCTGCGGCTGGTTCGACGCGGTGATCGGACGCTACGCGGCGCGCGTCAACGGCCTGGATTACTTCGCCGTGACCAAGCTCGACGTGCTGACCGGCCTGCCGGTCCTGAAGATCTGTACCGCTTATCGCTGCCGCGGGAAGCTGTTGACCGAGTTTCCCTCCAGCCTCGACGTGCTGGCCGAGTGCGAACCGATCTATGAAGAACTGCGCGGCTGGGAAGAGGACATTAGTTTGGTGACCCGCTGCGCCGACCTACCGACGGCCGCCCGGGACTACCTGGAGCGGATCACCGAGCTTACCGGGGTGCCGGTGGCGCTTGTCGGCGTGGGCTCCAAGCGCAGCCAGACGATCGTTAAATGCGGCGTGTTTAAATAGATTCCGCTGAAGAATTGCACTTGGCGGGCGCCGGGGGATTATCGGAGGTCACATTGGGAGTTGGTTCAAAGAACGCAGCGAGCCGAGGAACAGCGGCGACGTGTTTTTCGCCCGCGAAAGCGGGCGAGTTTCGGCGCCGCCCGAGGCGAGCGAGTTCATTCCTTGGCGCGGACACAGTCACCAAAGATAATGCCCCGGTACAACACACCGCTCGTAAGGCTACTTTTTCAGCAGAATCTAAACAGGATTCGGCTGCCGGCATCGGCATAACAAAGTTGTTGGTTCCGCCGGAATGCCCGATGCTTGGCGCCCGCCACTCATGCGTTAGTTGCGTGGCAGTTATTGCCCTTGACATCGGGTCGGTCCTATAGTAACATACCCTTTGCGAGGATTTTGTGGCCCCATGGTCAAGTGGCCTAAGACACCGCCCTTTCACGGCGGTAACCCGGGTTCGAATCCCGGTGGGGTCACCAATTTGCGGGTGTAGCTCAATGGTAGAGCATCAGCTTCCCAAGCTGAGGGCTGAGGGTTCGATCCCCTTCACCCGCTCCAGAGAAATCAAGGCTCCCGAGCAGAGAGCCTTTTCTTTTACGCCGGTTCAACCCCAATCACCCTTTCCACCGCGAAACTGCGGGTTTCTCCCTTCCGAGGTAACCCCGGTTTCCGGGCTTACGGTTCGGGCCCTTCAAACCCCTTCGGGAAACAGCAACGGCTCCGGTGACCGGAGCCGTTGCGCCTCAGCAGCCGCCTTTTCCCTTGGGAGTGGAGCAATCGGGGGTGATACATTCGGCGACCTCCATATCCCCCACCCTCTTGGTGCCGGAAGCGAAGGCCGTGGTTTCCTGTGCTGCGGGCTTTTTACCCTTGGCGGGGGAGGCATTGACACCGGCTGTGAGCTTGTTCCCGGCGTCATCGGACCTGCGGTTTCTCGGCAATGTCGCCACCTCTCTTCCATAGTGCTGAACAGTCTTATTATGCTCTTTGCGGGACGCTTCTTATCCACGGAACTTCTGGAAGATTCATTGCCGGCCCGCGATTATTGTTTCGCCTTCCCCCGCTCAATCAGTATACAGATCAGGATGTGTTTGGCGGCGCGGCGCGTCTCTTATTCGCTTTGTCCTTGTTTTCACTAACCGTTTTGTCCTATAATCTAAACAAAACCTCGTAAGGGAGGTCCCGCCATGTTTGTTAAGGACTATATGACTAGAAACCCGATTACGATTACCCCGGAGACCCCTATCTTTCAGGCCCTGGAGATCATGACCAGGAAGAAGGTCAGGCACCTCCCCGTAGTCAAGGACGGCAAGCTGGTCGGCATCGTCACCGAACGCGGCCTGCTGCAGGTCTCCCCGTCGCCGGCCACCACCTTGAGCGTTTACGAGCTGAACTACGTCCTGGCTAAGGTCACGGTCAAGGACGCCCTGGTGAAGAACCCTGTCACCTGCGATCCGGATATGCCCATCGAGGAAGCGGCCCTGATCATGCGGGAAAAAAAGATCGGCAGCATCCTGGTCACCGAAAAGGATAAGCTCGTCGGCATCATTACCCAAACCGACATGATCGAGGGATTGGGCCGTCTCTTCGGCGTGCGCCGCGCCGGAACGCGCCTGGTCATTGAGACGCCGGACCGCATCGGCGTCCTGTCCGAGATCACGCAATTCTTCAAGGAAAAAGACATAAACATTATTAGCGTGGCCACCCTGGAGCTCGAAAATGGGAAGTTCCTGCTGATGTTCCGCATCAGCACCGCCGACGCCAGCAGCCTGGTCGGGGAGCTGGAGGGGAAGGGGTTCCACGTCGTATCCATCAGGTAGGTACTAGGGTATTCAGGTGTAGGGTATTTAGACGTTGCAGCTTACGGTGACAGCAGCTTACAGGGTTATACGGTTGAAAAGCAAGTAACTGAGGGGGAAGAATCATCATGAAGCACATTCGCACGATCAGCAAGGGGCAGACGGTGTCCAGGGACGTACAGGGCTGTGGAGAATGCCAGACTTCCTGCCAGTCGGCCTGCAAGACCTCGTGTACCGTCGGCAACCAGAGCTGTCTGCATAAAAAAGAAAGCAAGTAATCCTGGCCGGGAGAACACCTTGATTCACTGTTTTTCTCTGGAAGGGGTAAAGCTTGTTTACGACGCGCACAGCCAGGCTCTCCACCAGGTGGACGACTTGGCTTGGGCGGTCCTGAAGGGCGAGGATTTCGCGGCGCTGGGGCAGCCCCCCGCCGCAGAGGAGCTTGCCGAGGTAAAGGGAGAGATCGCCTCCCTGCAGGAGCGCGGTCTTCTTTTTTGCCCCGACCCGTACGGCGGCTACGAGCCCCCGGCTCCCGCCGTCAAGGCCCTCTGCCTAAACGTCGCCCACGCCTGTAACCTGGCCTGCCGGTACTGCTTTGCCGGCAAGGGGCAATACGGCGAGGGACCTGCGCTGATGCCGCTTCATACGGCCCGCCGGGCGGTGGAGTTTTTGCTGGCCAACGCCGGTTCCAGGCAGCGGCTGGAGATCGACTTCTTCGGCGGAGAGCCCTTGCTCAACTGGGACGTGGTGAAAGAGACCGTCTTTTATGCCCGAAGGCGGGGCGCCGAGGCGGGGAAGACGATCACCTTCACCCTCACGACCAACGCCCTGTTGCTGGACGAAGGGGTGACCGGCTTCTGCCTGCAGCATGGCGTCAACGTGGTGCTCAGCCTCGACGGGCGCCGGGAGGTGCACGACCGCCTTCGCCTGACGCCGGGAGGGCAGGGCTCTTACGACCTTGTGGTCCGTAACGTCCGGCGGTTTGTCCGTTCCTGGACGGCCCATCCAGAGCCCAAAGGATACTACTTCATCAGGGGCACCTTCACCAGGCACAACCCCGACTTTGCCGACGATTTTCTTCACCTGGTGGACCTGGGCTTCGACCGGATTTCCATTGAGCCGGTCGTCGCCGCCCCCGGCGAGCCCCACGCGTTAACCGGGGATGACCTGCCGCGCCTCGAAGCGGAGTACGAGAGGCTGGCCCGCGCTTACCTCGGGTTGCGCCGGGAAGGCCGGATGGTGCGTTTCTTCCACTTCGAGCTCGACCTCGACCGGGGGCCCTGCCTGGCCAAACGCCTCACCGGCTGCGCGGCGGGGACCGATTACCTGGCCGTCGCGCCGGGCGGGGGGATCTATCCCTGTCACCAGTTCGTCGGCCGCCCGGATTTTCTGCTGGGCAGCGTGGAGACAGGCGTTGCCAACCGCCCTGTGGTGGAAATGTTCAGGCACGCGCACGTCTACGCGAAGGCCCGATGCCGCGCGTGCTGGGCGAAGTTCCTGTGCAGCGGGGGGTGCCACGCCGCCGCCTTCCTGCAGAACGGCAGCATCCTGGAGCCGTATGACGTCGGCTGCCGGTTGATGCATAAACGTTTAGAATGCGCGTTGTTTATTAAGGCACGAGAGCTAGAACGGAGGTGTCAGCGGGAGATTTCCGGTGACAGTTAAGCACGTTCGTCGAATATTGGCACGCAATGGCTGGACGTGCAACTTTTGCTATGATACAATCACACTGCGGCTTTTTAGCCATGTCCTAACCATGGGGAGGGGATAGGTTTTGCAACCTAGAATACCGACTCGTGGGCGGAGCAGGCGTTTCGCTCATCCAATCGGGCTAGGCCTGACTGTATTGAGTTTAATCGTTGCTATCGGCTTTAACATTCAGGCGGAAACCAAGGTGTGGGCCGTCCAGGTCAATGGGGAGCCCGTGGCCGTCGTTGCGGAAAAACAGGCTTTCGACCAGGCGCTGGCCTCTCTCAAGGAGAATTTCGGCGGCGAACTCCCCGAGGAGCGCATCAGGATTGTCAACACCTTTACCTGTAACACCGCTCGGCTCGTATCAGCCAGTCAACTGGAAGACGAACTGGCCGGCGCCCTGGGCCTGCGGACCAGGGCGTGCGGCGTCCGGATCGACGGCGAACTGAAGCTGGTCTTTGCCGACCGTCAGACGGCCGAAAGCTTTTTGAAACAGTATAAAGCCAAGTATCCCTCCGACCCCGGGTGCGATGTCCGCTTCCTGCAGAAGGTGCAGCTTGTTGAAGTCGACGCGGCTAACAAAGACATCGTTTCGATTGAAGAAGCCTTTGCCCTGGCGCAGAAACTGCAAAGGCAAAACAAGGTCTACAAAGTTAAAGAAGGGGACACCCTCTGGGACATCGCCATCGCCAGCGGGCTTACCGTCAACGAATTGGTTTCCGCCAATCCGGGTCTTGCCGAGGATCAGGTGCTGGCCCTGGGCCAGGAACTGAACGTCGGAAAGACCCAGCCTCTCCTGACAGTGGTCTCCACCGGAGAAGTCAAAGAAATCGTCCCGGTCGCTTTCCCGGTCAAAGTCCGGCAGGACAAGAGCCTGGCGCTCGGCAGCCGCAAGGTCGTCAAGCCGGGCAAGGAGGGCAAGAAGGAGATTGTTTACGCCGTCACCAGGTACAACGGCAAGGTCGTAAAACGGCAACAGATAGCCTCGGCTATCGTCCAGCAGCCCGTTTCCCAGGAAGAGGTTCGGGGAACCCGTTTGATGGTCGCCTCCCGTGGGGGCGGGCACCTTGCCTGGCCCGTCAGCGGCGGCGGTTCCATCAGTCAGTATTTCGGAAGGCGTCATACCGGATTGGACATCGCGGCTGATACCGGAACCCCGGTTGTCGCCAGCGAGGACGGACAGGTTGTGGATGCCGGGTGGGGCGGCGGTTACGGCAGGATGGTGGTGGTCAACCACGGCGGCGGTGTCGTAACGAGGTACGCTCATCTTTCGCGCATCGCCGTATCGGCCGGCGAGCAGGTGTCGCGGGGACAGGTGATCGGCTACCTTGGTTCATCCGGCAATGCCACCGGCCCGCACCTGCACTTTGAAATCATCCACGAGGGACGCTTTGTCAACCCGCTCAATTACTTGTAGAAACATCGTTTTCACCGACTGCAAGGGCCCGCCGGGCCCTTTTGCTTTGCAATGCTGCAGGCCGGTGCTATAATAGGGGACGGGTGATCACGCAATGAAAATGCTGAGCAAGAAGGGACAAAAGGGCGTTTTCTGGGTGCTGACGATTTTCATCGGCCTGGGCCTGATCGCCTCATCCGTCGTGTGGACCCTGCCCGACCTGGGTTCCGCCCCCGGACCGACGCAGGAACAGCAGGAAACTTCGCAGTCGCAGCAGCCTGTGACCGCGGTTAACAAGGAACTCGAATCCCGGATCAAGAACAACCCCAGCGACGTTGCGGCGAGGCTGCAACTGGCGGCGTGGTACCGGGACGGCGGCGACCTCGAAAAGGCCATCGCGCAGTACGAAGAAGTGATCAAGCTCGACGCTGTGAACCAGAACGCGCGGCTGAGCCTGGCCGAACTGTACTATCTCACCGGCCAGGTCGACCTCGCCCTGGCTCAGTTTGACGAGGTCCTCAAGGTAAACCCCGATCACCAGCTTGCGCTCTTCAGGTCGGCGCTGATGCTCGGGCAGGAGAAGAACGACTACCAGGCGGCGGCGGAACGCCTGCAGCGCTACATCGAAGTCGCTGGGCCGGGGCCGGAAACCGACCAGGCGCGGATGCTGCTGGAGGTCTGGCAAAAGAAGGAATAGGACGCCTTTTCGACTAACATTGTACCGAAAAGGGACCGTTTCAAATAAACGGTCCCTTTTTTGGTTACTCCCGCTTGTCTTGCGGATTATTTCCACTAGGCTGGAAATCGTCCATGGCGCTATAATTGGCACGGAAGGCGGTGAGGACAAGCGATGGCTAAGAGGGCACGCATCTTCGTTAGTCTACTGGTTAGCTTGCTGATCCTGACGGGAGCAGCCATGCGTGCCGACCTTTACGTAAAATCCCTGGCGCGGGAAGCCAATAGGAGGTACGTGATCTGGCAGTTCCGCGGCATGTACGCCGCCAGGGGCGACCACTTCATCGTCTTCAGCAAGCCGGCGCAAAAGGACAGCGCGCCGCTCGTCCTGGCCGCGGCCGAAAAGTTTTACCCGGTGATCGCCCGTGACTTCGGCCTTGACGCTCTCGGACCTTCCCCCGTCGTCCTCTACGGTGACATGGCCGACTTGAACCGCACCTTCGGCTGGCACGGCGGCTACAGCACGATGGGGGTTTACTGGGCCGGGACGATCCACGTTCTTGCGCCCTGGGATGGGGCGGACGCGGACGACACCAGGCAACAGTTTGAGTCGAACGGCCCCATGGCCCACGAGATCACGCACCTCGCCGTCGACGTTTTGACCCGGGGTAACTGCCCGCGGTGGTTCAACGAGGGCATCGCCCAGTATGAGGAATACCGGCTGACGGGATTCCGCTTTGCCGACCCGCTGGCCTTCGACCTTTCCACGGCTTACAGCCTGGCCGAGCTTAAAGACTTTGACGCGCTGGCCGACCAGAGCAGAGCCTACAACCAGGTTTTGAGCATGGTCTTCTTCGCCGCTGAAGAGTTCGGGTGGCCGTCGCTTCGCGGCGTGCTGGCCGATCTGGGGCGGGGAAGGGACCTCGACAGGGCCTTGGAGGCCAACCTGGGGGTTAATTTGTCGGAATGGGTAGGTCTTTGGTCGGATTGGCTGGCGCAGGAGCAGGAATCTTTTTAAAGACTTCCGAATATGGAACTAATGTAGCTGGAGAGGTTATACTTGGAAATCAGGGGGACAAGCACACTAAATGGAACGCATAACCATTGACGGCGGCCGCCCGCTCAAGGGCCGGACCCGTATCTCCGGAGCAAAGAACGCCACACTCGCTATCCTCTGTGCGGCCATTCTCGCGGACAACGAGGTTGTCCTGGAGAACGTGCCCGACATCAGCGACGTGCGGATCATGCTCGAAATCATCGGGGCGCTCGGCCACGGGAGCATGTGGCTGGCCGACGACGCCTTGCGCATCCGCCAGGGGGCTGTCACCGGCTTCGAGGCTCCCTACCACCAGGTGAAGAAACTGCGTGCCTCCAACCTGCTGCTGGGTCCCCTGCTTGCCAAGTACGGCCGGGCCAGGATCGCTCTCCCCGGCGGCTGCAACATCGGCTCCCGTCCCATGGACCTGCACTTTAAAGGCCTGACCGGCCTGGGCGCCGATTTGCGGCTGGAGAACGGCTACATCATCGGCCGGGCCGACCGCCTGAGCGGGGCCAGGGTCTACCTCGACTTCCCCAGCGTGGGGGCGACCGAAAACATCGTGATGGCCGCCGTTCTCGCCGAAGGACAGACGATTATCGAAAACGTCGCCAAGGAGCCGGAAATCGTCGACCTCGCCAACTTCCTGAACGCCTTGGGCGCCAGGATCAGAGGGGCGGGGACCGACGTCATCAAGATTGAGGGCGTCAGGTCCCTGGACAGGCAGGTGCGCTACGCCGTCATCCCGGACCGCATCGAGGCCGGCACGTTTATGGTCGCCGCCGCCGCCACCGGCGGGGACGTCACCCTGGAGAACGTCATCCCCACCCACTTTGAGCCCTTGAGCGCCAAGCTGCGGGAGGCCAACGTCCATGTCGAGGAGTTCGAGGACAGTGTCCGCGTGTGGACGCCGGAGCCTCTCCGGCCAATCAACATCAAAACCATGCCCTATCCCGGTTTTCCCACCGACATGCAGTCCCAGATGATGAGCCTGCTCTCGATCGTCCCGGGTACGAGCATCATCGTGGAGAACATCTTCGAGAACCGTTTCCAGGTGGCCCAGGAGCTTCGCCGGATGGGCGCCCGGATCAAGGTCGAGGGACGCGTCGCCGTCGTCGAGGGCGTCGGGCACCTGCAAGGCGCGCAGGTCAAGGCCACCGATCTCAGGGCCGCCGCCGCCCTGGTCATCGCCGGGCTGGCCGGGCACGGCCAGACGGACATCTACAACGTCCACTTCCTCGACAGGGGTTATTTCAACCTGGAGTCCAGGCTTATCGCGCTAGGGGCTGACGTGACGCGCCAATGATGTCCGTCGTTATCCTGGGCGTCGGCCGGGTCAAGGAGCCTTTCCTGAGGGCCGGCATTGAGGAGTACCTGCGCCGGCTCAAGCCTTACGTCCGCGTCACGGTCGTCGAGGTGCCCGAGGAGCCTTTCGGCCCCTATCCCGGAGAGGCGGAACGGGCGGCGGTGGTGGCGCGGGAAGGCGACAAGCTGCGGCGTCATCTCCAGGACGATGCCTATGTGGTGGCTCTGGACCCCAAAGGAAAACAGGTCTCCAGCGAGGAATTCGCCGGGCTGCTGGAGAAGCGGGCTCTTGAAGGGCGCAGCCGCATCACCTTCGTCGTCGGCGGCCCGCTGGGCTTAAGCCCCGATCTCCTTGGCCGGGCCGACGAGGTCATTTCCTTTTCATCCATGACCTTTCCGCACCAGCTCTTCCGGCTCATCTTGGTCGAGCAGCTCTACCGCGCCTTCAAGATCTCCCGCCGCGAACCGTATCACTGGTAGCCCTTTCCGTTTTGACCCGTATGGCTGCAATAGATCCGCCGCAAAAGGATGAGCAAGAACGAGCGGGAATGCGTATAACCCCTCTGTTGCTGCTAGGACGCCCGGCGATGGCAGGCAGAGGGCTTGCGTTGCTGTGTTAACATGTATCCAGATTTTTCCATCAGGGCTGTGCCGGTTGCCCGACGGTTCGGTTCGTACAAGCGGGGCAGGAAGGAAAAGGGGTTGGGGGCCGTTTTGCAACAGTCCCATGAAGAAGGGCTCTTCTTCGTAGCCTGGCGCCCCACCTTTTTATTGCTTTTTTTGCTCGGGGCCTGGCTGGAGCGCGCCACCGGTTTTCTGGACGTCATCCTGGAGATCGTGCTGGTGAGCGTCCTGCTCTTGGCGGTGAAAACGGGGCTGGCGGCCGGACTGGCCGCCGTCCTGGCCGCCGTCCTGCTGCTGGTCCGTTCCCGGGCCAAAGCATCCGCAGCCGGACGACGGTAGCCCGACGAACGGCAGCCTGATGATACGTGCGGGGGTTGGTGATGGGCATCGGCAAAATCTTTACGCGCGAGGAAGAGGAGGACGTCGAGATCCAGGAGCGTATGGTGCTGCTGGAAATCCGCCGCTCGCGTAAGGACGGCCGCATCCTGAGTAAGAAGATCCTGCGTTTCCTCACTCCCCGGGAGGAAAGAGAGATTCTTCACCGTTACAGGCAAATGGATGAATCTTTGTAATAAATGTCATTTTTCCGGGGCTGTCGGCGTTTCACGGGCCCTGTCTGGTGAATTGCGGCAGAGCCAGATTGAGAATTGCTTCGGCAGTATTTGCCAATTGCTCAAAAAGCCTGCTTATCTCCCAAATTTGTCCCTCAACGGTTCCAGAGAGACCTTGATTCCCTATAAAAAGTTCTTTTCCCCAGCAGGAATATGAGTATGTGCAACGAATAACATGGACAGTGGGTTGCGCAGCCTGAACGCTGCCGGATGAGCGAAGGTTGAGAAGGATACCTGTCGCTATTTTTTGCTTGTCTGGGGCCGTTCCGGCCGTTTTCTGCCAAATTGACAGGTCAGGGTTGGCGTGCTATGCTAAACCAGTCAAAATGGCTGGGGTTTGTAGTATCCTTTGCGAGGATACGTCGGGTGCCGGTTGTTGGTCAATTGGTTAGTTTGCGTGAGGAGGAGGGTTGCTGGGAAAAAGTTTTTTGGCTTTGGTCGCCAGGCATCAAGCCTAGTAGTTTAGTCTAAGGAGGCGTGATGATCGTTATGTTCAAGCCGAAAGTCCCGCAAAAGGACCTTAATTATCAGGAACTGCGGATCTATACGGACGAAGAACTGCAGAACCCGTCCGACGAGGAGCTTAAGGAGTTTAAGATCAAGTACGACATCCCCATGCTGGAACAGTTGGAATCCGGGCCGTGGCCCAGCTTCGTGGCCGACCTCAAGGTTGAGGCGCTGCGCAGAAGGAAGCTGGCCGATGACCGGCTGATGATCAACAGGGACGTCGTGGAAGACCTGATGGGCCAGCTCGAGGTTTCCTTTGTGGACGGCGAAACCCACTGGAAGCACGGCGGCATCGTGGGCGTGAACGGTTACGGCGGCGGCGTCATCGGCCGTTACTCCGACCTGCCCGACAAGTTCCCAGGGGTCGCGCACTTCCATACCGTCCGCCTGAACCAGCCGGCCAGCAAGTTCTATAAGAGCGACTTCCTGCGCGCCCTTGCCGACCTCTGGGAGCTGCGCGGCAGCGGTGTATTCAACATGCACGGTTCCACGGGTGACATCATCCTTCTCGGCACCTTCACCGAGCAGCTCGAGCCGATCTTCCAGGAGTGCACCCACCACCTCAGCCAGGACATCGGCGGCTCCGGCTCGAACCTGCGCACGCCGGAGTGCTGCGTCGGCAAGGCCCGTTGCGAGTTTGCCCTTTACGACACCCAGGAAATGTGCTACGAGATGACGATGCACTACCAGGACGAGCTGCACCGCCCGATGTTCCCGTACAAGTTTAAGTTCAAGTTCGACGGCTGCCCCAACGGCTGTGTGGCATCCATCGCCCGTTCCGACCTGTCCTTCATCGGCACCTGGCGGGACAACATCCGCATCGACCAGGACGCCGTCCAGGGCTACATCGCGGGCGACCTCATCCCGGCCGGCGGCTCGCACCGCGGCCGCGACTGGGGCAAGTTCGACATCTACAAGGAAGTCGTCGACCGCTGCCCGAGCGGCTGCATGAAGTACGAGGACGGCGTGCTGACCATCGACGACGCCAACTGCGTGCGCTGCATGCATTGCATCAACACCATGCCGCGTGCCCTGCGTCCGGGGACCGATACCGGCATCAGCATTCTCTGCGGCGCCAAGGCCCCCATTCTTGAAGGCGCCCAGATGGCTACCCTGATCGTGCCCTTCATGAAGGCCGAGCCGCCTTACGACAACATCAAGGAAGCCATCAACAGGATGCAGGAGCTGTGGATCGAAGAGGGCAAGAACCGCGAGCGTATCGGCGAAATGATCCAGCGCATCGGCCTGCCGGCCTTCCTCGAGGCTTGCGGACTTCCTCCCGCGCCGCAGCACGTCTGGCGCCCACGCGAGAACCCGTACATCTTCTGGAAAGAAGAGGACGTGCCGGGTGGCTGGAAGCGCGACATCAACGACTACAGGAAGCGCCACGCGAGATAGTCGGGCTTACGTTTGCCGCTTGACGGCAGCGTGACGGTGAACAAGCGAAACACAATTTCTCTCACGGGAGGGTGTTAATATGGGTCTTTCTTCGACCAAGTTTGGGGTGTACGACCCTGAGAACCCCAACAAGGACCGTATCACGGACATCGGGCCGCGCCACTACTGGGATTTCTTCCCGCCGATCATCCAGCGGAACTACGGCAAGTGGCTGTACCACGAAGTCCTGGAGCCTGGCGTGATTGTACACGTTTCCGAGACGGGTGAGAAGGTTTACACGGTGCGCGCCGGCGGGATGCGCATCATGAGTGCGGCCTTCGTGCGCGAGATCTGCGACGTCGCCGACAAGCACTGCGACGGCTACGTCCGCTTCACCACCCGCAACAACGTTGAGTTCCTCGTCGACAGCTACGAGAAGATCGAGCCCCTCAAGAGGGAGCTGGAGAGCCGCAAGTTCTACTCCGGCAGCAACAAGTTCCCGGTCGGCGGGACGGGCGCCGGCATCACCAACATCGTCCACACCCAGGGCTACATTCACTGCCATACGCCGGCCACCGACGCCTCTTCGATGGTCAAGGCCCTGATGGACGAGCTCTACGAGTACTTCGGCAGCATGACCCTGCCGGCCAAGGTGCGCGTTTCGATGGCCTGCTGCCTGAATATGTGCGGCGCCGTGCACTGTTCCGACATCGCGCTGCTGGGCTACCACCGCAAGCCGCCGATCATCGACCACGAGTGGCTCGCCAAGATGTGCGAGATCCCCACGGTTATCGCTTCCTGCCCGAAGGCCGCCTTCTCGCCGGCCACGACCCCGGACGGGAAGAAGACGGTCAAGCTGAAGGAAGAGCGCTGCATGTTCTGCGGGAACTGCTACACCATGTGCGCCGCCCTGCCGCTCTCCGACAAAGAGGGCGACGGCGTGGTCGTGCTGGCGGGCGGCAAACTCTCCAACCGCATTTCGCCGCCGAAGTTCTCGAAGGTTATCGTTCCCTTCCTGCCCAACAACTTCCCGCGGTTCCCCGAGGTATGCGAAACCGTCAAGCGTATCGTCGAGGTCTACGCGAAGCATGCTAACAAGTACGAGCGGCTTGGCGACTGGGCGGAGAGGATCGGCTGGGAGAAGTTCTTCGAGCTCTGCGAACTGCCCTTTACCGAACACCTTATCGACGACTACCGTCTGGCGTACGATACGTACCGGACGAGCACCCAGTTTAAGTACACGGACGCCGCGTGGGCGGTTTCCAAGGCTGCGGGTGGCGTAGACTAGTACTACCCTGCCCCACAATATTTGAGGGGAGGTTTGATGAGTGGACGAGATTAAGAAAATCATTGTGGATTACCTAACCAACGCCAAGAAGTCCAAACACTACTTCAAGGACCTGGAGACTGCCGTCAAGAAGCAGATTCCCGGGGCCGGTATGCGGGACGTTAAGAAAGCCTGCAACGAGCTGGTCAGCGAGGGGACAGTCGCCTACTTTATGACCGGCAGCACCACTATGTACGTCCTGGCCAGCCGCCAGGGAGAAACCTCCGACATGGATTAAGATTTACCTGATTCGTTGAGGCCGCTCGCCCGTTGCCGGCGGGCGGCCTTTTCCTTGTATGGAAGGAGTGAACAGCCGGTGCCGGAACCCCGAGATTCTGAAAGCTGGATCCAAGAGCAGAAGCAAATACTTAAAGACAATCCGGAATGCGCAACGGCCCTTTACAACCTGGGCGTAGTGGCTATGCAGGAGGGCCGGCTGGACGAGGCGGAGAGGTACTTCAAGGATGCCATCCTGGATGGCGCCCGCATGTTTGAGGCCTGGGTGAACCTCGGTTACATCTTCTACAAGAAGGGCGATCTCGAGGGAGTGATCGAAGCTAACCGCAGGGCGGTCCAGATCGAACCCCGCTATGCGCGTGGGTACGCCAACCTCGGCTTTGCGTACCTGCAGGAGGTCCGGACCGAGGAAGCAATTGATGCCCTGCAAAAGGCCATTGAGTTGAACCCCGAGATCGTCCAGGCCTGGGCCAACCTCGTCAGCGCCTACCTGCAGAAGGATGACGTCGAGCAGGCGGTCCGGACCGGTGAAAAACTGGTGGCCCTGGCGCCTAATTTCGGCCTGGGCCACAATAACCTGGCCTACGCGTATTACCTGCAGGGTGAGCATGCCAAGGCCGTGAAGCACGTCGACCTGGCCATGGCGTACGGTTACCCGATCCATCCCGACTTCCTCAAGGAACTGGAACCCTACCGCGGAGAGCGAGGCGGGGACGGCGATGCTTGATGAGCTGTTTGCCCGCTACGAGCAGCTGGGGTTGGCGGCCGACCTGGCCTTTGAGAGGATGCAGCGCGAGTACGCCGACGCCGTTAAGTGCGAGCGGGGCTGCACGGACTGCTGTCACGCCCTGTTCGGACTTTTCCCGGTCGAAGCGGCCTACCTAAAGGATCGGTTCGATAAACTCGACCCGTCCTTGCAGCAGGAAATCCTGCAACGGGCCGACGAAGCCGAGGAGCGGCTGAAGCAGCTCCAGGAAAAGTTGAACGACGCCTTTTCTGACGACCCCGAGATGCAGTCCTACGCCATGGCCAGAGAACGCGTCAGGTGCCCGCTCCTCAGCGACGAGGGCGACTGTGCCCTTTATCCTTTTCGACCGGTTACCTGCCGCGTTTACGGCATCCCCACCACCGTTCAGGGTGTCGGGCGGGTGTGCTGGAAGGCGGCCTTCGCCCCCGGCCGGCCTTATCCGGCTTTTAACCTCGACCGCCTGCACAAGGAACTGTATCAGATGTCCCAATCCCTCCTGCAGAAGGACGGGGAGGACGACCTGGACCGTGCGGCCCTGCTTATCCCCGTGGCGGCTGCTTTGAAAACGCCGCTGGAAAGCCTCCTGCGCGGCGAGTTTGTGCCGGAATAAAAAAGGCCCCGGTGAAGGCCGTTAAAGGCTGCCGTAGGCGGCCTGAAGCTGGCGGTTAAAGCGAACTGCGGCCCGCCTAGCGAACCTTAGTGCTCAGCGCTCAGCGCTAGTTTGGCCAGTTCGCCGATGGTCTTGGTGACAAGCGCTCCTTCCTTGTAGACCTTGGCTTCTTCAGTGTCATTTTGCAGTTCCAGCAGCCGCTCCCGCACGCCGCCCGTTCCCAGGCAGCCGAAGAAACGCACCGCGTTCCCTCTGGTCTCGGGGTCGGGGCTGTCCAGCAACGGCTTGACCCGCCTGGTCGCCTTCCCCGCAAGGTCGGGTCTTTCCTGCGCGATCCGGGTTAAGGCCCGCAGCACGACCGGCCGCAGGGCGTCGTCTTCGAGCAGCGGGAAGAGCCGGGGGAGGTAGCCCCCGAAGAGGCCCGGCGCCGCGGCCATGATCTCCCCGATGGCGTCGACGCTCCCCCAATAAGAGGCGCTGGAGGTTTCAAAGGGAGTAAACAGTCCTCGCAGAATAGCCACGGCCGAGGTGGGATCGACGGGGGCCAGCACCGTGACCACCCTGCCCAGGGCCTCCGCCGCCCGCAGGCGGAGCAGCTCGTCGTTCGAATGCAGCAGCCGCTGGATGTACCTGCCGGTCTTCTTGTCGAGCCGGGCGGAGGCGACAACCGGTTCCAGCCGGTACTCCCTGATGCAGCGCTCGACCTCTTCTTTGGTCAGCTTCCGCGGCTCTTCTCCGGCGGCTTCCGGTTCGTCGCCCGCCGTCTTGCCGGGGGACGCGGCCCTGCTTTGCGAAAGCCTTTGGAGCACGCCCTCTTCCTTTACTTCCCGAATATCCTGGTGCAGTCTGACAAAGGAGAGAGCTCCTTTTACTGCGCGGCCCGCCAGGACCTTTTCCGGATAAATCCGGTTGGTCTCGAGGTCATACCCCTCGACGATTTTGTGGAGGTAATCCTCTTCGGGCAAGAGATCCCATGCGAGGTCCCAGTCCATGTCGCAGGCGAAAACCAGGGCCTCGGCAAAAGCCTCCCCCAGGTTGTGGCCGGTAACATCGCAAACATAGACGGCGCCGCAGTTTGCGCAACGCCCCACGGGCATCTCCCGGGCCGCGCCATCCTCTACTTCCTGCGGCCTCTCGATGGATAAACCGCAAAAAGGGCACGCCGCCTCTGCCGAAGTCTGTTCGACCGATGGCCGCATCTTTCAGTCCCCCGCTCCGGGTATTTCCAGGGTATGACACGAGCTTCCGGGGCTGCAAGACTTGGTGGTCAGCTTGGCCTTCTTTCCTTTGCCGCTGCCCATAACGGCATTGGCTCTGCTGATCACCCGGTCGGCTTCCTCCGAACCGCAATCGGGGCACTTGATCTCCACCTTTTCGCCGGCGTCACGGAAAAGCTTTTCGAAAAGCCTCCCGCAAGCGGCGCAACGGAATTCATAAATGGGCATGATCCCTTATCACCCCTTGAATTAAACTAAGCGCGACCGGTCGTGCCCTGGATTGTTTCGTTTGTCTTCGCGCTTCCCGTATACGAGAATAAATTTACCACGGGGGAGGCGGCCCTTGCAACTCGTAAGGATGCTGCCGGGCGGATCCCTCTCTCGAACGGGCGGCGTAAAAATGGCCGTGGACGGCCTCAAGGCATTACCTCGCCGAGGCGGGCGGCCGGACTGGATAGCAGCAGAGGTGTCAAAAAAAGTTATGTGCCAGCAGAAGGATTATACCCGTGGATAACGAACATTTAACATGGGTTTCAAAGGTTGCGCAACCGGGTACAGCACTCCATTTTCCTGGGGCTAACGTGAAAATCCCGGCATACCGGACAATGGCTAAAAATAAGGTTCAGTGAGCATACGATCCGGGAGGGATCGGTATGCTTCTTGATTGTGATTTTGTGAGCAATCCTTAAGGCTTGACCTGTTTTCTGTAATAGGCTACATTCATAGTTGGAAGAAGGTTATCCGCTGATTGGTGGATCAACTGACGAATCACTAAAACACTTTATGTAGGGGTAAGGAGGTATTCCTATGTTCGTAGTGACCATCGACCAGGACAAGTGCGACGGCTGCGGAGAATGCGTCGAGGCCTGCCCGGCCCAGTGTCTGGTGTTGCAAGACGGCAAGGCCGCCGTCGACGAATCCACTGACTGCATGGGTTGCGAGACCTGTGTTACCGTCTGTCCGAACGGTGCCCCCTCGCTGAGTGAGGTGTAACACCTCTCACAGGCGATTACCCGGTACCGGGAGGTGAAAGGGAGAGATAAGCTTCCAGTAGGCTGCGCAAACCCAACTGCTTATGGCCGGAACGACGGGAAGCTTTGCGCCGCCGTCAGAGGGTCTGGAAAAAAGCTTCTGCACGGCGCTCTAAATGTCCTGACTTATATTGAGCGAGGCTAATGAAATTCTTAAACGGTTCTCAGCACGGAGAGCACCGCGCTCTCCGTTGCGCCACTTTCTCCTTAAGGAGGTGTGCCAATGGAAGTATTTGTCGGCCAGATTTTGCCGTACATCACCGTGGCTATTTTTCTCGGCGGCATTACTTGGCGTATCTGGCGCTGGATGATCCCCCGCATCGTCCATAACATCACTCTTTCGCCTTTCCCCAGCAACTGGGTTGAGGCCGTCATGCACCCGGTTGTACAGCTTCTGACGATGTGGAACGTGCTCAAGTTCGACCGCGGCCTGTGGATCGGGGCTTTCCTGCTCCATTTCTCCCTGATCAACATCCTTGGCGGGCACGTCACCGGCTTTTACTGGGTCGGTGAGCATTTCCACGTTTGGGCTCCCAACTTGGTAACCCTTCACCAAAGTAAGCTGGCGTCCGACTTCCTGGGCACGGTGTTCGGCTGGCTGCTGTTCGCCGCTATTCTGATCCTGCTCTACCGGCGCTTTGCCGTTGAAAAGGTTAAACTGGTGAGCGCCACCAGCGACTACCTGCATCTGTTCCTTTTGCTGACCATCGTTTCCATCGGCAACTGGATGCGCAACGTCCGCGATTTTAGCGTACCCTATCAGGTAGCCAGGGATGTCCTGGCAGGACTGTTTACCTTTAATCCGGTTCCATTACCGGACAACCCGTTCTTCCTCTACCATTTCCTGTTTGTACAGATCCTGATGATCATCTTCCCGTTCTCCAAGCTGATGCATACCTTCGGCATGTTCTGGGAGCGGTGGATTGTAAACCGCCCGTACAGGGAGGCTCCCCGCGGTCTGCCTGGCGCGCAGATCCAGCCCTAACCGTTTAGAAAGGGGGTGCGTTGTTTAGTGAGTGCAAACGCTCTGAGACAGCCCAAAAAGGCGAACGAAGCACTGATGAGGTCTGTTGGCTGCGACCCCGTTCCGGATGACAAGAAAGTGGAAGCGGCCATCCAGCATATCGATGAATTCAGGAAAAAAGTACGTTCTTTTGTTATGGCGATGGAGAGCTGCGTGAAATGCGGCCTCTGCGCTGAGAACTGCCATACCTACCTGGGCACAAAGGACCCCTACAATATCCCGGCGAACCGCGCGGATTTGATCCGCAAGGTTTACAAGCGCTACTTCACCGTTCAGGGCCGTCTTTTCGGCGGGCTGGTCGGCGCCGAGGAGCTGACCCTGGAGATGCTGGAGAAGTGGTACAGCTACTTCTACCAGTGTTCGGAATGCCGCCGGTGCGGGCACACCTGTCCGTTCGGCATCGACACCTGCGAGGTGACCATGGTCGGCCGCCAGATTCTTTATTGGCTGGGTATCGGTCCGCAGTTGCACACCGCCACCGCCGGCGCCATCCTCAAGACCGGCAACCACATGGGCCTGACCAAGGCCGGCATCGAGGACACCCTGGAGTTCCTAGCCGAAGAGATTAAGGACGATTACGGTATCGACGTCGAGTTCCCGGTCGACAAGCCGGAGTCCGACATCTTGTATATCCCGTCCTCGGCTGACTTCATGCTGAACCCCGGCACGCTCAAGGGCGCCGCGATGTTCTTCAAGTACGTCGGTGCGAACTGGACGATGACCAGCCGGATGACCGAGGCCGGCAATTTCGGTTACCTCATGGACCAGAACCGCATCCAGCGCGAGCTGGTGAGCAGGCTCTTCGAGGAGGCCGTCAAGCTCGGCGTCAAGAAGATCGTCTGGGGCGAGTGCGGCCACGGCTGGCGCGCCGCCAAGATGTACATCCCGACCATGTCGGACTACGTGGGCAGCCGCCGGATCCCGATCACCCACATCCACGACGAGGTCGCCGCGCTCATCGAGGCCGGCAAGCTTAAACTGGACCCGACCAGGAACTCCAGAAAGGTCACGCTGCACGACCCGTGCAACTACGTCCGCGCGTGCGGGCACTGCGACGTCATGCGCACCGTGATCCGCGCCGTCACGACCGACTTTGTGGAAATGACGCCGTACAAGGAACAGAACTTCTGCTGCGGCGGCGGCTCGGGCATTCTTTTCGACGATCCGGACATGTACCAGTACCGTATTCAGGCGTCCCAGAAGAAGGCCGATCAGGTTCGCGCGACCGGGGCCGAAATCCTGTGCGCGCCCTGCTCAATCTGCAAGGCTCAGCTCTATCCGATGGTTAAAGAGCACAAGCTGCCTGTAGAGGTTCACGGATTGATCGACCTTGTGGGCAACGCGCTGGTATGGGATTAAGTAGCACCTTTCAGGCTACTCTAATACCAAGGCCAGAGCTGCAATAAAAAAGCAATCCATATTTTAGTAGGAGGGATGTTTCCAAATGCCGATGATTGAAGTTGCGGGCAAGCAAGTTGAGGTTGACGAGGACGGATTCCTTGCTGACCCCAATACCTGGTTCCCCGAACTCGCTGACTACTTCGCCAAGACCGAGGGCATCGAGCAACTGACCGAGAAGCACTGGCAGGTTGTCAACTACCTCAAGGACTACTATGCCAAGAACGGTATCGCTCCGATGATCCGCAAGATGTGCAAGGACACCGGTATTTCGCTGAAGGAGATCTACGAGCTGTTCCCGTCCGGCCCGGCAAAGGGCGCATGCAAGATCGGCGGCCTTCCGAAGCCGACCGGCTGCGTGTAGGGACTTAAGACGCGGGAAAAATAACCCGGGGTAGCAATCCCCGGGTTATTTGCGTCTCCCTATAACGTCCCAGTGCCCAACGCTCAGTGCTCAATTAAGAAGGTGTTTCTTTGGTATTACAGAATCGTCCGCGGCTTGTCATCGCCGCCCCCCAGGGGCGTTCGGGGAAGACCACGGTAACGGCGACCCTGCTGGCCGCCCTGCGCCAGCGGGGCCTTGCGGTCCAACCGTTTAAGAAGGGCCCCGATTTCATCGATCCGAGCTGGCTTTCGCGGGTCGCCGGGCGGCAGTGCCGCAACCTGGATCTGTACCTTATGACGCCCGCCGCCATCCGGTCGTCGGTCGCCGCGAGCTCGGCGGACGCCGACATCGCAGTGGTGGAGGGGGCGATGGGGCTTTTCGACGGGCTCGACCTGGAAGGCAGCGGGAGCACGGCCGAGCTGGCTAAGGTCCTGGGCGCGCCTGTCATCCTGGTCGTGAACACGATGCGCATGACGCGCAGCGTGGCCGCCGTGGTCCTGGGATGCCAGCAGCTGGACCCCGACGTCAACCTGGCGGGCGTCGTGCTCAACAACGTGGCCCGGCCCCGGCACAGGGACATGCTGACGGCGGCCGTCGACCGCTATTGCGGCCTACCCGTGGTCGGGGTGTTCCCGAAGATGAAGGAGTATGCGGTGCCGGACCGCCACCTGGGGCTGGTCCCGGCCGAGGAAGACCGCCGGTTGCACCGGGCGATCGAGGCGTGGTCGGCCGACGCCGAAGAGCGGCTGGACATCGACCGCATCCTGGACATCGCCCGTTCGGCTCCGCCGCTGGACGCGCCGGATAGAGCCGCCGCCGTCCGGCAAGACGGTGACGGGCCCTGGATCGGCGTGCTGCGCGACCGCTCGTTCAGTTTTTATTACCCGGAGAACCTGGAACAGCTGACGCTGGCCGGCGCGCGCTTGGTTTTCATCGACAGCTTGAAGGATACCCTGCCGCCCGTTGACGGCCTGTACATCGGGGGCGGCTTTCCTGAGATCTTCGCGGCCCGACTCGAAGCCAACGCGGCGCTGCGGCAGGCCGTACGCGACGGCGTGGAGGACGGCATGCCGGTCTACGCCGAGTGCGGTGGCCTGATGTACCTGGGACGTTCGCTGACGTGGCGGGGGAAGGAGTACTGCATGGCCGGAGCCCTGCCCTTCGACGTGGACCTGGACGAAAAACCTCGCGGGCACGGGTACATGCTGATGGAGGTCGTGGGCCCGAATGCCTTCTTCCCGCGGGGGGCCTTGATCAAGGGGCACGAATTCCACCACTCCAGTCTTGCCGGTATCGATTTCAGCAAAGTCTCCTTCGCGCTCAAGGTCCATAAGGGTTACGGCATTGACGGCCTGCACGACGGGCTGGTGTACAAGAACACCTTTGCCGCCTATGCCCACATCCATGCCCTGAGCGTCCCCGAGTGGGCGCCTAACCTTGTCCGCCGGGCCGCCGAGTACAGGTTGAGGAAGGGGGAAGCGAGAAAGTGAGCGCCGTTGTCTTGTACATTACAGCAAGCGGGGTGGAGGAGGCCCAAAAACTGGCCAAAAGCCTCGTCGAGGAACGCCTGGTAGCCTGCGCCAACGTCATTCCCCGCATCCTCTCCACTTACTGGTGGGAGGGAAAAATCTGCGAGGATGAGGAGGCCGTCATTATCGCCAAGACCTCCTCGGCAATGGTGGACAGGGCGATAGCGGCGGTCAAGGAGCGGCACAGCTACCAGGTGCCGGCCATCCTCGCCCTCGAAGTCGCCAAGGGGCTGCCGGCATACCTGGAATGGCTGGCCGCGGAAGTACGTCCGTGAAGTTTCAATATGTTCATCCCTGGAGCCTTGCGCCGCGGGAGGCCGTCGCCCTTCAGGATGAACTGCGCGGGAGACTGCGCCTGACCGGGAAACTGGCAATGGATGACCTGTCACTGGTGGCGGGGGCGGATGTGTCTTTCCACCGGGCGACCAACACGGTGTTCGCGGCCGTTGTTGTCTTAAGCTACCCCCGGTTGGAGACTGTGGAGATGGCGACCGCGGTCAGAGAGGCCGATTTCCCCTACGTCCCGGGGCTCCTCGCCTTCCGCGAAGGCCCGGCGCTGGAAGAGGCCTTCGCGAGCCTGAGGAATGTCCCCCGGGCCGTCCTCTTTGACGGACATGGCATCGCCCATCCCCGCGGGATGGGGATCGCCTGCCACTTCGGGCTTATCCTCGGCTGCCCCACGGTCGGGGTGGCTAAGTCGCTGCTGGTGGGCGGGGGCGAGGACCCGGGCCCGGAGCCCGGAGATTCGAGCCCCCTGGAGTACAAGGGGAAGGTGGTCGGCATCCTTCTCCGAACGCGGCGGCGGGTCAAGCCGGTCTACGTTTCGGTAGGGTACGGTTTGGATTTGGACGCGGCGAAAGATCTGGTCCTGCGCTGCCTGAAAGGCTACCGGCTGCCGGAGCCGACGCGGCTGGCCCACATCGAGTCTAACCGCCTTCGGCTGGAACACGTGTAATAGAAGGGATTCGCATCGCGAATCCCTTCTATTACCAACTACCGGCTATTGGCTACTGAATTAGCCCGCGAGAGCCCACAGGGGCTCTTTTTTATTGCAGCCTGAATTTTGCACAGGCTTCTTAAGCAGAATAACCACAAAAGCGGGCTTCGCCCGCTGCCTTAACACTATTAGAGCTCGGATTATGCACTACTTATGCCTTACTAACGACTATGAGGTCGACTTTGCCGACCCCTTTGATCTGGCTTAGCTTTATCCGAGTGCTGCAAGCCGAGCGCTGAATACTAACTTTTTTAGGAGGGATTATATGCGTCACAAGTGGAAGGTGATGGCAGCATTGGCCGTCCTGGCGGTGACGTGTGCCGTGGCCCCGGCCCTCGAGTCCGGGGTCGGCGGACAGTCAGCCTTGCCGTGGGGAGGTGAAAGATACCAGGCGGCCTACAACGGTGTTCCGGCAACCGTACCGGTTGCCGGGCGTGCCTGGCCGTCCTTGGGTCTCGGCATACCCGAGGTGGCCGAAGCGGAATTCAGCAGAAGCGACAGCATCCACCTGCTGGCGCGGGTCATTCAAGGAGAGGCGGCGGGTGAACCATTCATTGGCAAGATCGCCGTCGCCGCCGTAATCATGAATCGCGTCCGGCATGCTTCGTTCCCCAATACGCTACCTGGGGTCATCTACCAGCGGCACGCCTTTGAATCGGTCTCCAACGGCCTGATCTGGCGAAGGCCGCCCTCCGCCGAAGCTTACCGGGCCGCCCGCCAGGCGCTGGCCGGTTGGGACCCCACGGGGGGAGCCATTTACTTCTGGAACCCGAGCAAGCCCGTATCGCCCTGGATCTGGACCCGGCGCATCATCACCCAGATCGGGCGGCACGTGTTTGCCCGTTAAGAAAGGGGAAATACTGCATTGAGACGATGGACGCTCCCGGTTGGTCTAGGCTTGCTGCTTCTAGGGGCTGTATGGGCCTGGGGGTTTGACCAGCAGCGCACCGCGCAAGCCGTTACAACCGAGCTCAACAACCAGTACCAGCGCGCCTTTTACCAAACGCTCCACGACGTTCAGACGCTGGAGGCCCTGTTGGGGAAAGGCTTGGTGTCCGGCGCACCGCCCTTCGACGCCTCGGTTTTCGCCGAGATCCGCCAGACGGCCTTGCTGGCGCAGCGCGAGATGAGCTCGCTGCCGGTCCAGGATGTGACGCTCCTGCGGACGATGAAGTATCTCAATCAGGTGGCCGATTATTCGGGGTCGGTCCTGCGCGGGATAGCCCAGGGAAAGGAACCGTCCGCGGAAACCCGCGATACCCTTCGCCAACTGCAAAAGCAGGCGGCCGTCCTGAACACCCAGTTGCACGACGTCGAGAGGCAGGTGCAGCAAACCGGGGCCGACTTTTGGGACATCAGAGGCGCGCTCAGGCAGCGGACTGCCCTCAAAAAACCGCAGGTGCCCGAACCGCGGGAAGAGGACTTCATAAGCATCAACCGCCAGATGGAGGTCTTCCCGACGCTCATCTATGACGGTCCTTTTTCGGATCACCTCGAGCGCCCGCACCCGCTGGGTTTGACCGGCCGGACAATAACGGGCGAAGAGGCCAGGACTGCCGCCATCCGCGCCGTCGACCGCCTGCCCGGAGTTACCTATACCGCGCAGGTGATAGGGCAGACCCGGGGAGCTATCCCGGCTTACCGGGTCGAAGTGGTCGGGAGCAGGGGCCGGGTGCAGGAACGGATTACGATGGATATCGCCAAGAAGGGCGGGGAGCCTGTCTGGTTCCTCTCCACCCGACTGCCTCGTTCCGCCAGGATCAGCGCCGAGGCCGCGCGGGCCAGGGCGGAGCGCTACCTCGCCGCCCGCGGCAAGGCCGATGTGGAGCCCAGTTATTTTGAACGCCAGGAAAACGCCATAACCTTCAATTTTGCCACGCGCCAGAACGGTGTCGTCATGTACCCCGACCTGATCAAGGTTACGGTGGCCCTGGACAACGGGCAGGTCATCGGCCTTGAACAGCGGGGATTCCTGATGCAGCATCACCGGCGCACCGATCTCCAGCCTAGGATAACGGTTGATGACGCGCGCAAAAAGCTCAGCCCCAATCTCACCGTTACCGGTTCGCGCCTGGCAGTCATCCCGACCGACGGCGGCAGGGAGGTCCTCACCTGGGAGTTCAGGGGCAAGTCCGGTCCCAACGACTACCTGGTCTACATCGACGCCAAAAACGGCGCGGAAGTGAAAATCCTCCAGCTTGTCGACGTCAGGGAAGGCATTTTGACAATGTAAGGCTGTTATTCAAAGGGGACGCTTTTTACGGCCTATTGAAAAACCGGGGACTGTTCAAAAACGGCCCAGCACTCAATGAGGCTTTTGCAAAGTGAAAGTCTGCGCTTAGTGAACTGACTGCGATTTATCGAAAAATGTTCGACCATCGGATTGAGTACTGGGCGGGCGAAGTTTTTCAACAGTCCCTGGCGCGTCCCATTTGGCACTTTTAAATGTACCCAATATTCCGGTTTGCTATCTTGCCATCCACGACATCAAGTGCTAGTCTGAAGTTAACACCATAGCTTGTCGGCCATCTTCGTTAGGTGAGGCTACTGCACGGACACAAGCCACTGCCCGGACATGTCGAGAGACGCTAACGGGTCAGCAGGTACTACCGAAATAAGGTTTTACCTAGTGTGGCTGAGTAGCCGAGAAGTGAGAAGCGACTAACTTCGCACATCTCACCTCGCAAACTCTAGCCGTGTGTTGAGCCAAAGCTCGGACGAGTGAAGGAGGCTTGGTCAACCCGCAGGCCTTCTTATGAATCATGGGAAAGGCCTTTATTTTTTGGACTGGGCGCTGAGAATAGCTGGCGAGCAGCGGGCAGTAAAATAGCACTGAGCATTGAGCACTGAGATTATTATTGGGGTTATTAAAGAAGGGGTTTAGCTTTGCTGAATCCCCTCAAAGACCTCTCAATGCCCAAAGCTTAACGCTAAAAGCCTGGCGCTTTAGCGCCGGTTTAGGAGAGGGGGTGCCGCCTGTGTCTGAGGAAAAAGAAAGCGCGCTTGCCTTCGTCCGCGAGGTCTTGGCCTCGGGAATTACCGAAGAAAGCGTTTCCGAACTCCTGGAACAGCTTCAGCCTTACGACTTGGCAGAGGTCTTTCCGGAACTGGAACCCGACGAGCAACGCCAGCTGCTCTCCAGCCTTCCGGCCGATCTGACGGCCGAAATCCTGGAGCATTTGCCTTTTGACGAGCAATACCGGATACTGGACGACCTTGACAAGACACTCGCGCGTGAAATAGTGAACACGATGTCCAGTGACGCGCTGGCCGACCTCGTGATGGCCATCCATCCCCGCCAGGGACAGCGCCTGCTGAGCTGGCTCTCGGAAGACTACCAGGCCCAGATCACCGCCCTGATGGCTTACCCGGACGACACGGCGGGCTCCCTGGCCACTGTCGACTACATCGCCGCCCGTGAGCACTGGACGGCCAAGCAGGCTTTGGATCACGTGCGCAAAGTGGGCCGCGAGGCGGAAATTGTGTCCTATGTCTATGTCCTTGACGCTAAGGGTCGCCTGGTGGGGGTCACGTCGCTGCGCGATTTGATTCTCTCCCCGGTCGATGCCAAGGTTGCCGACGTCATGAACTCCAAGGTCGTTTCCGTGTCGGCCCACGCGGACCAGGAAGAAGTGGCGAACACTCTGGCGAACTATGACTTCGTGGCTGTTCCGGTCGTGGACGATGCCTGGAGGATGGTCGGCATCGTCACCGTCGACGACGTCCTGGACGTCATCGAAGAGGAAGCCACCGAGGACTTCCAGCTCATCGGCGGCAGCCAGCCCCTTGACGAGCCGTACCTGAAGTCAAGCCTTCTGCACCTGTTCAGGAAGCGCATCGGCTGGCTGCTGCTTCTGTTCATCGCCGGGGGCATTACTTCTAATATCCTGGCCTGGCAGGCCGACGCCCTGGAGAAAGCGGTCTCACTCGCTTTTTTTATCCCGCTGCTGATCGGCACCGGGGGCAACTCCGGTTCCCAGGCGGCGACCCTCGTTATCCGCGCCATGGCCGTCGGCGAGGTCTCGACGAGAGATTTCCTACGGGTTATCTGGCGGGAAGCGCGCCTGGGCATATTCCTGGGCATGACCATGGGCACGGTGATGTTTGTACGCGCCTTGACGCTTGGCGAGTCGCCCAGCCTGGGTATCACCGTCGCCCTCGCCATTGTTGCCATCGTCACCTTCAGTTCGAGCCTGGGGGCGACGCTGCCCATCATCGGTAAAAGGCTTGGCTTCGACCCGGCTGTATTCTCGGCGCCGATGATCTCGACCCTGGTCGACGCCACCGGACTGCTCATCTACTTTCAAGTTGCGCGGTGGATACTCGGCATTTAGGGCGCTGTGCGCCAAACCTAATACCTTACACCAGGAAAACTACGGCCGCGGCGTAGTTTTCCTATTGACAAAGGGCATGGCCCAATGCTAAGGTGTTACACAATAGCGGCAAGGCGTTGAAGGGGAAGAAAGGTGTTCCGATTTGCCCAGCGAGCCGGGGTGCGGTGTAAGCCCGGCCAAGGAAGACGCCCCGGCCGCCCCGGAGCCGAAAAACGGAAAAGGGAGAAAAGCCCTGAGTATGTTTTTCCGCAAGCCCTGCGTTAAGGGGCCGGAGTGGGCGCTTTTGTGCGCCAATTAAGGTGGTACCGCGGGAGAAACCCTCGTCCTTAAGATAGGACGAGGGTTTTTTGTTGTGGGTGTTCGGTACTGGAGCAGACGTAAGACTCAGGACTTAAGCGCCGAGGCCTTGGCCGCAGCGAACGCCCATCAATGTCCTACATCCTAAGTCCTAAGTCCTAAGTCCTAAAGAGGAGGTAAGGCGAAGTGGAGGATAAGTTACAGATCTTGGAGCTGCTGGCGGGCGATGCCCGGCTGACCCCGGAGAGAATTGCCGTCATGCTTGACCGTCCTGAAGCCGAGGTGAGGGATGCCGTTGCCGAACTGGAGGCTAACCACACCATCCTCGGCTACCGGACGATGGTCAACTGGGAAAAGGTCGGCAAGGAAAGGATCCTGGCGCTGATCGAGGTGCGCGTCACCCCGCAGCGTGAGGTGGGTTTCCAGGCGATCGCCGAGCGTATCGGGCGTTATCCCGAGGTCAAGAGCCTCTACCTGATGTCGGGCGCCTTCGACCTCGCGGTGTTCATCGAAGGGAAGACCATCCAGGAGGTGGCCTTTTTCGTGGCTACCAAACTGGCCCCGCTGGACGGGGTAACCCATACCACGACACACTTCGTCCTGCAGACCTTCAAGGAGGGCGGCGTCATCCTTACTGACGGCCGGGACGACCACAGGCTGGTGATGTCGCCATGAGGAACCGTTCCTGGGTCGGGCGTCTCAACCCCACCGTTGCGGCCGTCAAACCGTCGGGCATCCGCCGGTTTTTCGACCTCGCCTCGGAGATGAAGGGCGTCATCTCCCTCGGCGTGGGCGAGCCCGACTTCGTGACCCCCTGGCACATCCGGGAGGCGGCCATTTACGCCCTTGAGAAAGGCTACACCATGTATACGGCCAACAGCGGCCTGCCGGCGCTCCGGCAGGAGTTGGCCGGGTACTTGGCGGAATCCTTCGGCGTCGCCTACAACCCCGGCACGGAGATCTTGGTCACCGTCGGGGTCAGTGAGGCCTTCGACCTGGCCATGCGAGCCGTCGTCGCCCCCGGTGACGAGGTCCTGATCCCGGAACCCTCTTACGTGTCGTACGAGCCGTGCACGCTCCTGGCGGGGGGCATTCCCGTCATGATCAAAACGGCCAAGGAACAGGGCTTCCGGCTCAGCGCTGAACAGGTGGAAAAGGCCGTAACGCCCAGGACCAAGGCGCTTATCCTTTGCTACCCGAACAACCCCACCGGAGCCGTCATGCCCAGGCGGGAACTCGAAGCCGTGGCCGAGGTGGCGGCGGCACGCGACCTTATCGTCATTGCAGATGAGATTTATGCCCAACTGACTTACGAAGGACAGCATACGTGCTTTGCTTCGCTGCCGGGCATGCGTGACCGGACCATCCTGCTGCAAGGGTTTTCCAAGGCCTTCGCTATGACCGGATGGCGTGTGGGCTACGCCGCCGGGCACGGCGACTTTATCGGGGCCATGACCAAGATCCACCAGTACACCATGCTCTGCGCATCCATCTCCGCGCAGATGGCCGCCCTGGAAGCGCTGAAAAACGGGCGCGACGAGATGCGCCGCATGGTCGGCCAGTACAATTACCGCCGCCGCCTGGTTATCAATGCCCTGAAAGAGATCGGCTTGCCTTGCTTCAACCCGGGCGGGGCCTTCTACGTCTTTCCCGACATCAGCGGGACGGGACTGTCCTCGGAAGAGTTCACCGAGCGGCTGCTGATGGAGGAGAAGGTGGCCGTCGTTCCCGGCAACGCCTTCGGCGATTCGGGGGAGGGGCACATCCGCATCTCCTACGCCGCCTCGGTGGAAAACCTGACCGAGGCCTTCAAGCGTATGGGCCGCTTTGTCCGCCGCTACCGGCTGGAACAGGCGGCAAATATGGTCTGAGCAGGTTCCGGGGGAGCCGCAACGGCTCCCCCGTGGACTGATGGGGTCAAACTTATCGATACTTGTCGATATTCGATATGGTATAGTCTTCCTAAGGCTATCTTGTCTTAACATTGGAGTGATGATCCTCTTGCGTCAGCCGCGTCTGCATCAGGATGAGGGGTTCTATCACGTTACGGCCAGAGGCAACCGTAAGGAAGAAGTCTTTCTTGAGGACGAAGACTATAGCAAGTATCTCCAATTAGTTGACAGGTACAGGAAACGCTATGGAGTAACTGTGCACGCCTTTACCCTGATGCCAAACCACGTCCATCTTTTATTACAGGTAGGGTCCATCCCACTGTGCAAGACAATGCAGGGTATTCAACAATGTTACACGCAATGGTGGAACAAGAAATACGGCCAAGTGGGACATGTTTTTCAGGGCCGGTATAAAGCCAGCCTCATTGAGGATGACGCCTATCTATTGGCAACCGTTCGTTACGTTCACCTCAACCCGGTGGATGCCGGAATCGTCAGCACCCCTGAAGATTATCCCTGGTCGAGCCATAGGTATTATCTTGGCCAGGTCTCTGACGGTCTTGTTGACTGCTCCTTCGTACAGGATCTGTTAATGGAGTACGGGGTTAAGGATATCGATGGGCTGTCAATGGTGTCTGAAAACAGTGTTGATCCGCATCCGAAGCCGAAAGCCAGGCCCGCTGCGGTACCTCCGCCAGAACCCCTTAAGGCAGATCTAAGTGCTGTGCTTGCAGCGGTATGTGGCGTTGCGGAAGTGGCTGGGGAGAGTATCATTGGTGGCGCACGGGACCGCCGATGTGTATGGGCCAGAAGGTTGTTCATGTATACTGCGGTGCGTGTTGCCGGTCATCGAGTTGTTGATGTCGCCAAGTTCCTCCATAAGGGTATTGACAAGGTCAGCACGGCGCTGCGTGATATCGATGAATCCGGTCCGCCTATTGAGGAAGAGCGGTGGATGGCCATCGTTAATGAGCTAAAGGTAAACAGGAGTATCGATAAATAACGATAAGTCTGACCCCAGCAGGAGACCCCGGTGTTACAAAGGGCCGTCCGGGAGGGTTATACTTGTTAAACGACTGCAGGGACCGCCCATTGTTTCCTTGCCGAAAGGGGTAATCGGATGAACCGTTTCAGAACGCCGGCCTTTGGCCTCCTTCTTATCGTCCTGCTGCTGGTAAATTTGGCCGGTGGCTGCCGCCGGGAAGTCGGGAACACCTCGCCGGCGGCCTCACGGCCGCCTTTAGTCACGGCCGCCGCCACCGGGTTCGCCGCCTACCGCGAGGTCCCGGTCAACGTCAAACCGTCCGTGAAGCCCTACAGGGTTGCTGCTGACCTGGGGAATGTGACCAACAAGGAGCTTTTCACGTTCTCGCCTGCGGTCCGTCAACTGCTGATCCAAAACGGGTTTGTGGTGGTGCCGAACAAGAATCACTTCGAGTTTTTCCCGGTCTACGAGATGAACCGCTACGAGGAAGTCCCCGTTCCCAATTTTGTCACCACCGACGCGATGTTGCACAACTACCATCTGTACTTCAGCCACCTCCTGCGCACGCTGGAAAAGGACCGGCTGCGCCCCGAACTCCGGACGCTCACGGCGTCAATGCTGGCGGGGAGCGAAGAGCAGTACGGGGAACTGAAGGGAACCGGCTGGGAAAATGCGGCCCGGCGCAACGTCGCCTTTTTTGCCGTGGCCGCGAGGCTTTTGGATCCCTCGGCCGGCGTGCCTTCCTATGTACGCAATGAAGTGGAGGCCGAGTTAAAGCTTATCAGGGAGCACCGGGAGGTCTTTATCCCCTCCCCGGTGATGAACATCGGCAGCGCCGACCCCAATATGATGGATGCCTGCAAGGAGGACTACACACAGTACATCCCGCGCGGCCATTACGCCAAGTCTGATGACCTCAAGAGTTATTTCAAGGCGATGATGTGGTACGGGCGCTTGACTTTCCGGACTGTCAACGAGGACGAAACCAAATCGGCCGCCCTGATCACCGTGTTGCTCAGCAATAAGAAGCACTTTGATTCCTGGAACCGCATCTACGAGCCCACCAATTTCTTCGTCGGCAAGAGCGACGACCTCGGATTCTTCCAGTACCTTGAGGTGATGAACAAAACCTATGAGCGTGTGCCCTCGGCCAGGGAACTTGCCGCCGACCAGGACGCTTGGACCTCCTTCCTGGCCGCGGTGCGCGAGCTGGAACCTCCGGCCGGCAATTCAATGCCGATCTTTGACGAGACCGTCCAGCCCGACCGCGACAAGGAAATCAAGGGCTTCCGTTTTATGGGCCAGCGCTTCACCCTGGACGCCTTTATCTTTCAGCGACTAGTCTACCGTGAAGTGGGGGAAGACAGTCAGGGCCGGCGCCGCATGCTGCCCAAGGGCCTGGACATCCCTGCGGCGATGGGGTCGAAAGAGGCCTACGCTATCCTGGACGGTATGGGCGAAACCGGATACGCAAAGTACCCCGAGAACATGTGCAAGCTGCAGACCCATATGCGGAGGCTTGACGCCGGGACGTGGACGCAGAACCTGTACTGGTCCTGGCTGCATACACTGGTGCCCCTGACGGAGCCTAAAGGGAAGGGGTATCCTTCGTTCATGACCAACCAGGCGTGGACGCGCAAGCAACTGGAGACCTACCTGGGAAGCTGGACCGAACTCAAGCACGACACCATCCTCTACGCCAAGCAAGTCTACGCCGAGATGGGCGGGGGAGGGGAGCCGGTCGACGACCGGGGCTACGTCGAACCCAATCCCGTCGTCTTTGCCCGCCTTGCGGCACTGACCAGGATGACCATTGACGGGCTGGAAAGCCGGGGGCTCTTGAACGAACGTGACAAGACTGCGCTGGAGCGGATGGAGGAACTGGCTCTTAGGCTCAAGACCATAGCCGAAAAGGAACTTGTCAACGAGTCCCTGACCGACGAAGAGTATGAACTCATCCGCGGCTTCGGCGGGCACCTGGAGCACTTCTGGCTGGAAGCCCTGGGGGACGAGGGCGTGGACCACCGTTCCGCCGTTTACGAAAACCCGGCCAGCCTGATTGCCGACGTTGCTACCGATCCGAACGGGCAGGTCCTGGAGGCGGGCACCGGCTACGTCAGCGAAATCTACGCCGTTGTTCCTGTAGACGGCAAGCTGCGCATTGCCAGGGGCGCTGTCTACTCCTACTACGAGTTCCCGTGGCCGGCCGAAGACCGCCTGACCGACCAGAAATGGCGGGTTATGCTTGCCGAGGACCAGGCTCCGCAACAGCCCGCCTGGACGAAGTTATATACGGCGCCGCGACAATGAGCAGGACCTTAAGGATACTTGTCTGTTCAGCAATCATGGGTCTGCTGGTTTTGCTGCCCGGCGCCGGGGACACGGCATCCCGGACTGTAACCGGGGATCTCGACGGCGATGGGGATGCCGAGCGCTACCTGCTCACCGGTCACCGCCTTACTGTCAGGGAGGGGGAGGCGATGCTCTGGCAGTCACCTCCCGAATGGCGTGTGGACGGTTTTTCGCTGGGGGATGTGGACAACGACGGCGCCGCTGACCTGGTGATGTCCCTGTGGAAAAAAGGGAGCTTCGGCCCGGTTAGGCCCTTCTGGGAGGACCGCGAGGACCGAAGCTACAAGAACCACCTCTTCGTCTACCGGCTGACGGGTGACGCCCTGCGGCCGGTCTGGTGTTCCTCCGATCTCGACCGTCCGATTGTCTCCTTCGTGATCCGGGATGCTGACAGTAACGGTTTGAACGAGCTGGTTGTCGAGGAAGGGGAGTACCGAAGGACTTTCGGTGAGCGTTACGCTCTGGACAGGAAAGCACCTGCCCGCACCACTGTCTGGAGGTGGGACGGGTGGGGTTTCAGCCTCTGTATGGACATTGAGTGACTCCTGCCTCCCGATCTTACTTCTCGCTTCATCTTACTTCCAACTTCCTGCGACCCGTCTCTCATATGGGGCTGTTGAAAAACGGTTCTTTCTTGTCCGGCCCTGCCGCTTGTATAGCCATTCCGTATAGCGACCGGTGTCGAATATAATTGAATTAACCGATTGACCAGTCGAGGTGAGACGATAATGCCCACCCCGGCTAGAAAAATAGGTTTTCCAGCATTGCTGGTGCTGTCGGCCCTGGCGGTACTGCTTTTCAGCGTACCGGCTTTCCTTTTCCCGTCTCATGTCTGCGGCGGCGCTTTCTTCAGCGACAGCCGGCTTCCTGTTTCGTCACTTCTTGATGATGTCGAGACCGATCCCGGCTTTGATCAAGACGGAACCCCGGCGTACTACCGTGACCGGGTCGTCGTGCTGATGTACCACAACGTCGGCGGGGCCCCGGGCCGGGGCACGGTCACCGCCGAGCGGTTCGAGGCCGACGTCAGGGCCCTGCGCGCAGACGGGTTCAATATCATTTCGCCCGAGCAGATGGCCGGTTTCCTCAACGGCGCGCCCGTGCCGCCCAACGCCGTCCTGATCACCTTCGACGACGGCTACGAGGGGATTTACCGCTGCGCCTACCCGGTCCTGGCGAAATACGGTGCCCAAGCCATTGTCTTCGTGGTCGCCGGGTACGTCGGCCGGCCCGGTTACCTGACCTGGGACCAGCTCCGGGAAATGACCGAAAGCAGCGTTTTTGTAGTCGGCGGGCACACCTTCGACGCTCACCGCCGGGCTCCCACAGGTCCGGGGACGTCGGCGCCGCAGACGGTGGCCTTCGTTTTCGATCCCGCTGCCGGTCGGAAGGAGACGATTCTGGAATACCGGGACCGCGTCGAGAAAGACATCGCCTTGAGCAACGAGGCCTTCAGCACACACCTGGGCTCAGAGGCGTCGTTTTTCGCCTACCCCTACGGCGCCTATACCCCTTACTTTATCGATATCCTCCGGGACAACGGCTACAAGTATTGCTTCACCGTTTTGCACGGGGTCAACGTAAGAGGGCAGAACCCGCTGTACCTAAAGCGTATTAACGCCGGCAGGTCCGATCTTTCGACGGATAAACTGATCAAAAAGATCAAGAAGGCCGGGCGTTCGCCCCTGGCCGACCGCAGCGGTCCGGCGGCCTGGTTCCCCGCCTGGGCCCGCGACCCCGATGTCGGGCTGGGACTCTCGCCTGTCTGGGCGGGCCCCGGGGACGAGCCGGGGCAGGCGAGCCTGGACAGCCCGGGCGACTTATAGGAAGAGCGTCTCGGTTGCCTTGACAGGCCGAGCAGTGACATATTAAGCTAAAAAAGATGATTGAAAATAGGACAACCAAATAGAGGCAGCAAGCCCTCTTGATAACAGTCGAGGAGGTCTAGAATGGGTTTCCTTCTGGCGAGCCTGCGGGCAGGTATCGAGCGGGCTCTACGCAATGCCGTGACGGCGTCCGGTGAAGAACTGGATTTGCCCGAGGGATTTGCGGTCCCCGCCTTCACGGTTGAGGTTCCAAAAGACCGGCAGCACGGCGATTTCGCCACCAACCTGGCCTTAGTCCTGACCAAGCCAGCCCGGCGTCCCCCACGCCAAATCGCTGACACGATTGTCCGTCACCTGTCACTGGCGGGTACACAGGTGCAAGAAGTCAGCATCGCGGGACCGGGCTTTATTAATTTCTACCTCGATCCCGGCTGGGTGCTGGGCGTCCTTGGCGAGATCGAAGCCCACGGGGAAAACTACGGACGCAGCATGGTCGGCGGGGGCCGCAAGGTGCAGGTGGAGTTCGTCAGCGCCAACCCCACCGGCCTTTTGCATATGGGCAACGCGCGCGGGGCCGCCCTCGGCGACAGCATCGCCTCGCTCCTGGCCTTCGCGGGCTTCAACGTAACCAGGGAATTCTACATCAACGACGCCGGCCACCAGATCGAGAACCTGGCCCTTTCCCTGGAGGCCCGCTACCTCCAGGCCTTCGGGCAGGATGTAGCGGTACCCGAGCAGGGGTACCACGGCGAGGACTTGATCGAGACGGTCCGGCGCTTTATCGCCTTACACGGCGACCGTTACTTGGCCGCGCCGGCCGGGGAAAGGCGCGAGGCCCTGGTCCGCTTCGGCCTGGACGAAAAACTGGCGGCCATCCGGGAGACCCTGGAGCAGTTCGGCGTAACTTACGACGTCTGGTTCTCCGAGCGCAGCTTGCACGATTCGGGGGCCGTGCGGGAGACCTTGAACCTGCTCCGGGAGCGCGGGCACCTTTACGAGCACGAGGGGGCCCTCTGGTTCCGGGCCTCGGCTTTCGGGGTGGAGAAGGACGAGGTCGTCGTGCGCAACAACGGCGTGCCCACCTATTTTGCCGCCGACATCGCCTACCACAAGAACAAGTTCGACCGCGGTTTCCAGTGGGTGATCAACATCTGGGGCGCCGACCATCACGGCCACGTGGCCCGCATGAAGGGGGCGATGGCCGCCCTGGGTTACGACCCCGACGCCCTCGAGGTGGTGATCATGCAACTGGTGCGGCTTTACCGGGGCGGGGAAATCGTGCGCATGTCCAAGCGTTCCGGCCAGTACGTGACCCTCGACGAACTCCTGGACGAGGTGGGCAAGGACGCCGCCAGGTACTTCTTCGTCACCCGGAGCGCCGACAGCCACCTCGATTTCGACCTTGACCTCGCCAAGGCTCAGAGCAACGAGAACCCGGTCTATTACATCCAGTACGCCCATGCGCGCATCGCCAGCATCCTGCGGCAGTTGGAGGCCAGGGGTAAGGAGATGCCGCGGGCGGAGGACGTCGACCTCACCCTGCTGCAAGAGGACGCCGAAAGGGCGCTGCTGCGCCGGCTGGCCGACTTCCCGGAAGAGGCCGCGCAGGCGGCGCTGGACCTGGCCCCGCACCGTGTGGCGTACTACGTGCACGACCTGGCCGGGCTTTTCCACAGCTTCTACAACGCCTACCGGGTCTTGGGGGTGGACGAGCCCCTGGAGGACGCCCGCCTGATCCTGGTGAACGCTACGCGCATCGTCCTGCGCAGGGCTCTGGACCTCTTGGGCGTTGCGGCACCGGATAGAATGTAAAGGATGGATTGTGGGGAGGAGAACATGGCCAAATTCATTTTTGTTACCGGCGGTGTGGTTTCGTCACTGGGCAAGGGTATCACGGCGGCTTCCATGGGCCGCCTTTTAAAAAGCCGCGGCGTCAAGGTGGCGATCATGAAGCTCGATCCCTACCTGAACGTCGACCCCGGGACGATGAGCCCCTACCAGCACGGTGAGGTGTTCGTCACCGAGGACGGGGCGGAGACCGACCTCGACCTCGGCCACTACGAGCGCTTTATCGACATCAACCTGACCCGCTATTCCAACGTCACCACCGGGAGCGTTTACGCCGAGGTCATCCGCAAAGAGAGGCACGGGGAGTATCTCGGCGGGACCGTCCAGGTCATTCCGCACATCACCAACGAGATCAAGGAACGGGTCCTGAGGGTGGCCAAGGAGACGCGCGCCGACGTCGTTATCGGCGAGATCGGCGGCACGGTGGGCGACATCGAATCCCAGCCCTTCCTGGAGGCCATCCGGCAGCTTAAGAGCGACCTGGGAAGGGAGCACATCCTTTACGTCCACGTGACCCTGGTTCCCTACGTAAGAGCCGCCAAGGAGCTTAAGACCAAGCCGACCCAGCACAGCGTCAAGGAGCTCAGGGGCATCGGCATCCAGCCCGACATCCTGGTCTGCCGGACCGAGAGGCCCTTCCCGCCCAACCTGAAACGCAAGATCGCCCTCTTCTGCGACACCGAGGAAAGGGCGGTCATCCAGGCCCTCGACGCCCCTTCGATCTACGACGTGCCGCTGATGATGGAGCGGGAGGGGCTGGCCGAGGTGGCCGTTGAGAAACTGAACCTGGTCTGCGGCCCCCCCAACCTCGGCGAGTGGGAGGACATGGTCGCCCGCCTCAAGAACCCCAAGGACTTCGTGAAGATCGCCCTTGTCGGCAAGTACGTCTCCCTCCCGGACGCCTATTTCAGTGTTTCCGAGGCCCTCTACCACGCTGGTATCGCCAACAGCGCCAGGGTGGAAATCAAGTACGTCAACGCCGAGGACCTGGAAACCAACGCCGTGGAGGATTACATCCTCGATGCCGACGGTGTCCTGGTTCCGGGCGGGTTTGGAGACCGTGGTACGGAGGGCAAGGTCCGGGCCATCCGCTACGCGCGGGAGCGGAAGATCCCCATGCTGGGCATCTGCCTCGGCATGCAGCTGGCCTGCGTGGAGTTTGCGCGCAACGTCATAGGCCTGCAGGGGGCCAACAGCCCTGAGTTCGACCCGGGCACCAGACACCCTGTCATCGACCTCCTTCCCGAGCAGAAGAACATCGCCGACCTCGGCGGGACCATGCGCCTAGGCGGTTACCCCTGCCACCTGGTGCCGGGCTCCAGGGCGCACCGTGCCTATGGCGACACCGTGGTCATCGAGCGGCACCGGCACCGTTACGAGTTCAACAACGAATACCGCGGCCAGTTTATGGAGTGGGGTATGCAGTTCACCGGTCTGTCGCCCGACGGCAGGCTGGTAGAGATCATCGAGCTGGCCGATCATCCCTGGTTTGTCGCGACGCAGTTCCATCCGGAGTTTAAGTCGCGGCCGAACCGCCCGCATCCGCTCTTCCGCGACTTCGTCGGCGCCGCCCTACGGAACAGGGCCGACTAGCCGGTCCTGTTTCGGGTGTTAGGTATTGGGCGTTGGATTAAGATGCAGGATATAAGGTATTGAGGTTTAAAAGCAGGCTTTGTGGCTGGGTTCGAGTGACGGATATTGGCTGTTCAGCTTTATTTGATCGGGAATTCGGCTCAGCCGAATCCCTTCAAGTATCCAACATCCAACACCGGCCCAGCGTTATACACGAGTAGGTCAAGTGTTATACCTTTTTATCGGGGGTGTAAAAGTGTCACGTAAAGTTTGGGCTGCCGTTGTCCTGGGGGTGGCCCTCCTTTCTATCGTCGTGGCCGCGGTCATCGGTGCCCGTAATGGGGCACCGGGCGCTTACGGCGCCGGCGGGGAGGCCGTGGGGGTCGTCTCGATCGAAGGAATGATCGTGGGCAGCGCCCCATCCGGGCCTTTTGCCTCCAACGCCTCTGCGGATGATATCGTGGAACGCCTGGATATGGCCAGGGAAGATGACGCGATCAAGGCCGTGGTGCTACGGATGAACAGCCCCGGCGGCAGTGCGGCCGCCTCCCAGGAAATAGCCGATGCCGTCACGCGCCTCCGGGAATCCGGGAAGGTCGTCGTCGTGTCGATGAGCGACGTGGCGGCCTCCGGCGCCTACTGGATCGCCTGCCGGGCCGACACTATCGTAGCCAACCCGGCGACGATCACGGGCAGTATCGGCGTGATTCTGGAGACCGTCCAGGTGCAGGAACTGTACGGTAAACTGGGAATCTCGAACGAGGTGTTCAAGAGCGGCCCCCACAAGGACATGGGTTCACCCACCCGGCCGGTGACCGAGCAAGAACGGGCCATCTTCCAGGGAATGGTGGATGACATTTACCATCAGTTTGTGGATGTCGTCGCCCAAGGCCGTGACTTGAGCAGGGAACGGGTACTGCAACTGGCCGACGGGCGCATCTATACCGGCAGGCAGGCCGAAGGATTAGGCCTTGTCGACGAATTGGGCGGGCTCGAGGATGCCATCAGGATCGCCGCCGACCGGGCGGGCATCAAGGGCGAGCCCAGGGTGGTGGAGATCGGCGTCCCCGATTTCTGGAGCTGGCTGTCGTCAGGGTTTTCTTCGCTGGGTCGGATGATCGACCCCGGCGCCTGGCTGCTCACCGACCCGGTGATCAGGCAAAGATAAGCTGACACTGGCGCCAGCCAGGGGAAGTGGGGAGAAATCAATTGTCAAGCCATACTAATTTGCTGGAACTTGTTTACGGCGTCCTGTTCGACCCCGTAGCGACCTTTCGCAGGCTGGCCGAAAGCCCGCCGCTGGGAACGACCTTTATCCTGATTACGATATTAAACGCGGCCGCCGTGCTGATGGGTCTCTTCACCCTGCGCCTGGCGCCCCATGAAGTGTTTGGTGCGGTCGGGGCGGGGCTGAGTGTCGGCATCGCCCTCGGCAGCTTTTTCTTGTGGTACGTTAAATGGCTGTGCTACGGCGCCGTCCTGCACCTCGTCGCCCAGCTGTTCGGCGGAACGGGCCACGCCCGGGCCACCCTTGTCGCTTACGGGTTGGCGAGCCTCCCCGGGCTGTTCATGTTTCCCGTCCAGAGCCTGTCGCTGCTCTTTACCGGCAAATCTGCCGGCTTCATTCCGGGCCTGGCGAGCGTCGGCCTCTTTATCTGGAGTGTCGTCCTCCTGGTCGTGGGCATGCGGGAAATGCACCGGATGGAGACGGCCCGCGCCCTCGCCGTTGTTTTCCTGCCGGCGGTCGTGCTTATTGTGTTGCTTGCGGGATTAATCGGGCTGGCCGTCCTGGGACTGATCACGGCCGCCCCGAGTCTGCCATTACCCCCGCTCTAACTTCCCACTTCCTGCCTTTCAAAAAGCAGGATTCCCCTTCGGTCGCCGCGAACCCATGGATATATTTTGCATAATGGTGGGATGGGGGATGCTTTTGGTCGTGGATGACCAACCGGCAATCCGGCAGCTTTTATTTGAGGCCCTGACCAATGACGGTTTCAGCGTCGAACTGGCTTCCAACGGTCGGGAAGCCCTCGCCAAGGTGAAGCAGGAAACCCCGGAGCTGATTCTGCTGGACCTCAAGATGCCGGGGATGAGCGGCCTGGAGACGCTGCGCGAAATCCACAAGATCAGTCCCAACGTGCCCGTTATCCTGATCACTGCCTACGGTGAATTATCCGATCCCGGTGAGGCCGAGAGGATGGGTGTTCGCTGCCTTATTCTCAAACCCTTTGACCTCAACGATGTGCGCAAAATCGTCCGGAAGGTGTTGGCCTACGTTTCCGCTTAGAATTGCGCAAGAGGAATTCGTGTCTAGGCTGGCGAACTAGCTTGTGGGAGGTTCTTGTATTGGTCGTCAACACCGACACCACGCTCGCTCTCTGTTGTCCCGACTGCGGCCGGCTCGGGTTGCATGTCGTTTCGCGCTTTATCTTCTGCCGGGAAAAAAGGCGGGAGATCAAGTGTTCCTGCAAAACGCTGCTCGCCGTGATCGCCACGCGGGACCACAAGCGTTTCTGGCTGGAGATCAACTGTATCGTATGCGAAGCCACCCACCTCTACCGCCTGACGGCCAAAGAGCTTTGGCCGCGGGAAATCATTCACCTTTCGTGCCAGGAAACAGGCCTGGAACTGGGGCAGATCGGCCCGAGGGCGAAGATCAAAGAGTACCTTAAAGGCCAGCAGACGGCCCTGGAAACTCTGGTAGAGGAAATGGGCGGGCAGACCTACTTCAAAAACGCCGAGATCATGCTTTCCGCCCTGAGTTTTGTGCACAGCCTGGCCGAGGACGGCAACCTCTGCTGTCCCTGCGGGCGCAACCAGATCGAGCTGGAGATTTTCCCCGACCGAATCGAACTGCACTGCCGTCATTGTAAACGGGTTAAGGTTGTCAAGGCCGAATCGGAGCAGGATGCCCTTTCCCTGCAGGCGCTGAAGAAGATCGAACTCTCCTGGTGCACCCTGCCTGACGTCCCCGAACACGCTTTCCGGAAACACGATAACAAGTAAGCCGTCAGTAAAGCTGCCGGAGGCCGGGAATAATAGCACTGAGTGCTGATCAAGGCCCGATGCCCATATATGGCAACCTGCTACTTATAACTGATTGTTTGGAGGACTTCACAAGTGCCTCTTGTACCTGCAGCAGCAATTCTGAGAAGAGCCCAGTCCGGTGGCTGGGCAGTAGGGGCCTTTAACTGCAACAATATGGAGATCGTCCAGGCCATCATCCGGGCGGCCGAGGAAGAATCGGCGCCGGTTATCCTGCAAGCCAGCCAGGGAGCGATCAAGTACGCCGGCCTGGACTTCATCGCGGCCATGGCCCGAACGGCGATCAGCCAGGCCCGGGTCCCGGTCGCCATTCACCTGGATCACGGCACCAGCTTCGAACAGGTGGTCCGCTGCATCCGCGGTGGTTTCACCTCGGTGATGATCGACGGTTCGCACCACCCCCTCGCGGAGAACATCGCCCTCACGCGCCGGGTTGTCGAGGTGGCCAGGGCCGTGGACGTCTCGGTCGAGGCCGAACTAGGCCGCATTGGCGGCACCGAGGACGACATCTCCGTCAGCGAGCGCGACGCCTTTTTTACCGATCCGGAGGAGGCCGGGCTGTTTGTCGAGTCTACGGGCGTGGATTCTTTGGCGGTAGCCATCGGTACGGCCCACGGGCGTTACCGCGGCGAGCCCAGGCTCGACTTCGAGCGGTTGGAGCACATCAGGAAGGCCGTCAACATCCCGCTGGTCCTGCACGGGTCTTCGGGCGTGCCCGCCGACGCTGTTCGCCGGGCGATCGCGCTGGGGGTTTGCAAGGTCAACATCGATACCGACATCCGCCAGAGTTTCACCGAAGCCATGCGCCGGGTGCTGGAAGCCGACCCCGGCGAGATCGACCCCCGCAAGGTCCTCGGCCCGGCCCGGGAGGCCGCGGTCGCCGTCATCAGGGAGAAAATCAGGATCTTCGGCAGCTCCGGCAAAGCCCCCGAAATCTAGATGTTGGACATAGGACATAGGACTTAGGACTTAAGAAGTCGGTCCACAAGCTATAAAATATCCTTTGTCTCAACATCAAAATTCTTCGAAGTCTAGGGCGTTTGACTCATATATCCAACTGCTAGCTTCCAGTCCTCCAACTTCCTACGTCTTACGCCCTAAGTCCTACATCAACACCGGAGGTGTTAAAGATCAGGCTCTTCATCGATACCGCAAACGTCAACGAAATCCGGGAAGCAGCTTCCCTGGGCGTGATCTCGGGGGTGACTACCAACCCCTCGCTCATCGCCAAGGAAGGCCGGGATTTCAAGGAAGTGGTCAGGGAGATCGTCAGCATCGTCGACGGTCCGGTCAGCGCCGAAGTGATCAGCACCCGGGCTCCCGAGATGATCGCCGAGGCCGAGGAACTGGCCGGGATCCATCCCAACATCGTCATCAAGGTCCCGATGATGGCCGAGGGCCTCAAAGCCGTCAAGGAACTAGAAACGAGAGGCATCAAGTGCAATGTTACGCTCGTTTTTTCGGCCAACCAGGCGCTCCTGGCCGCCCTGGCCGGGGCCAGCTACGTCAGCCCGTTCGTCGGGCGGCTTGACGATGCCGGTCACGACGGGATGGAAGTTGTGCGCGAGATCGTCGATATTTTTGAAATCCACGACTTGCCCACCCAGGTCATCGCGGCCAGCATTCGCCATCCCCTGCACGTGACCGCGGCAGCCCGGTGCGGCGCGCACATCGCCACCGTTCCCTTCAGCGTCCTGATGCAGATGGTCAAACACCCAATGACCGACGTGGGGATCAAAAAGTTCCTGGACGACTGGGCCAAGCTCAACCAGAAATGAGAGGTAAGAAGTGGGAAGTCGGACCTCTCACCTCGCACTTCCCACTTCTCAATTGGCCAGCTAATTGTCTGACCCGCCCCTGAGCATAAAATGTTTTCCATGTGGTTATACACAAGACAACAGTGTCCTCAAGAAAACCCTTGCAAAATGCGTACGACTGGGTTACGGAAGTAAAGCGTATGAGAGCCTCTACCTAACTCTGAAGAATTAATCAGAGGCCGGCCATTGGGGATCTGGGATGTGGGTCGTTGGTGGCGTAACATCGGATCGGACTCACCTTACACCTCACAACTCCTACTTCTCAATGTCAACGGTCTCGTAGGGGGGATGCCCTTGTCCATTACAGACCTTGCCACCAAAACGGTCAGTGAGCTGCAAGCCATCGCCAGGAGGCTTAATATTCCGGGCTACTACCGGTACAGGAAACAGGAACTGATCCGGGAGATCACTCGGGCGCAGGAAATGAACCGGGCGCGGGAAGCGAGCCCGGTTCCGGAAAGCCCTCCGGTCCCGGAAAGAGCACCGCAGCCGGAGACGCCCCCGGAAAGGGACGTCGCCCCCCCGGCCCGCGAGGCGCCCCGGCTCCCCGAAACGGCCCGGTTCACCGACGTAAGCCGGCCAGGCCCGGACAGAAACGGTCTCTTTGTCGCCCAGGGTGTGTTGGAAGTCTTGCCTGAAGGATACGGTTTTCTCCGCCCCCACCAGTACCTCCCCTCTAACGACGATATCTACGTGTCGGTGTCACAGATCCGGAGGTTCGGCCTGCGCACGGGAGACCTGGTGTCCGGTCAGGTACGGAGGCCCAAGGACAGTGAAAAGTACCTGGCCATGCTGCGCGTCGAGCAGGTCAACGGAGAAAACCCCGAGAAGGCCGCCACGCGCACGCACTTTGACGCCCTGACGCCCCTTTACCCGCAGGAGAGAATCGTCCTGGAAACGACGCCCGAGATCATCGCCACGAGGATTATCGACCTCATCGCCCCGATCGGCAAGGGACAGCGCGGCTTGATCGTCGCCCCGCCCAAGGCGGGCAAGACCACGCTTTTGAAGCATATCGCCAACAGCATTACGGCGAACCATTCCGAGATTTACCTGATCATCCTGCTGATCGACGAACGTCCTGAAGAGGTTACCGACATCCAGCGCTCCGTTAATGCCGAGGTCGTGGCCTCCACCTTTGACGAGCCGCCGGAAAACCACGTCAAGGTCACGGAGATGGTCCTTGAGCGCGCCAAGCGGATGGTGGAGCACGGACACGATGTGGCCGTTCTCCTGGACAGCATCACGCGCCTCGGCCGTGCTTACAACCTCGTCGTGCCGCCCAGCGGGCGCACCCTGTCCGGGGGTGTCGACCCGGCGGCTTTGCACAAGCCCAAGCGTTTCTTCGGGGCCGCCCGCAAGGTCGAGGAGGGCGGCAGCCTAACCATCCTGGCCACGGCCCTGATCGAGACCGGGAGCAGGATGGACGAGGTTATTTTCGAGGAATTCAAGGGAACGGGCAACTGCGAAATCGTCCTCGACCGGCGCATCGCCGACCGCCGCATCTTCCCGGCCATCGACGTGCAGCGGTCCGGAACGCGCAAGGAAGAGTTGCTGCTTTCGAAGGACGAGCTTGAACTGATGTGGTACTTCCGCAAGCTCACCAACCAGATGACGGCCTGGGAGGCCATCGACCACATGATCGAAGAGATGAGGCGGACCAGGTCCAACAAGGAACTGCTGCGGAATTTCCAGGTCTTCAAGCAGGCCGCGGGCCCGCCCCTGCCTGCCTACGAAAACGGCAGAAGGGGCGCCGCAGGAACGTAATAACGGTAGTCAAACGGCAAACAGCTTAACAGCCAACAGCAATCGCAAGGCGTTACATGACGCCTTGCGATTTTCTGTATAAGGCCCCCCGTTTCCGGTAATGCTAGTTGGCGAATGACCAAAAGGAGGGTCAAAACCGGGGCGCCGTTTTTTCTGCCGGCCTCCGGGCAAAACGTTTTCCGTGCAAGAGGCTGTGAAAAAAGAGTTACCCGGCCTCTTGGAAGATGGGTGAGCTTTATGAACACTCGCAAAATAATAAGTATCGGCGTTATGGGGTTGGGGCTGGTTCTGGCCGTCCTCATCCCGGCAAACGCCCGCTACCATGAGCTGATTAAAACAAGTGAGACAAAGGCGCCGTCGTACAGACCGCTGAGCGAAATCGTCAACACCGACGAGCCGCGCTTTTATCAGGTCCAAAAGGGGGACACTCTATGGACGATCGCCAGGCGCCACCAGGTGATCGTGAGCAGCCTGGCTATGGCTAACGGCATAGACGACCATGACTGTATCAGGGTCGGGCAAAAACTGGTCATCCCTGACGGCAAACCCCGGGACATCCGCCACCGCGTCGGTGCGGGCGAGACCCTGTGGGATATCGCCAGGAAGTATAACGTCAGCGTGAACGACTTGGTCAAGGCGAACAGGTTCAGGAACCCCAACCTGATTGTCCAGGGGCAGCAGATCGTGGTGCCGGTGCGCTCGCTGGCCCTGCCGGCCAGGACCGAGTGGGGGCCGTTGATGTGGCCGGTGCGCGGGGCGGTCACCTCGCCTTTCGGCATGCGCGACGGCCGCATGCACAAGGGCATCGACATCGCCGCCGACGAGGGCGACGTCATCCGGGCGGCCCGTGCCGGCACCGTAAGCTTTTCCGGACCGGCGGGGACCTTCGGACTCCTGGTCATCCTCGATCACGGCGACGGCTTGACGACTTACTACGGTCACTGTTCCCGCCTGCTGGTCAAGGAGGGGGAGACCGTCCAGGCCGGAAAGCCGATCGCCCGTGTCGGGTCGACGGGGCGTTCGCAGGGTCCCCACCTGCACTTCGAGGTGCGGTGGAACGGCGAGCCGCATGACCCGGCCATGGTGCTGCCGGGTGGAGAGAAAATCTAAGAAGCCGCCGTAAGGCGGCTTCTTAGATTTTAAACATAAGACTGTAGGACGTAAGACATATGATACAAGACCCCAACACTTAAGACGTAAATGCCGTGCAAGACACGTACTTATAATTTATGATATTAAGTGATGTTTATCTCAAAGAATCAAGCCTTCAATTCATATCATAAGTCATATGTCCTACGTCCTACTTCCCGGCACTTCGTGCCGGTTGGCCGGAGTGTGATGCCGTGTTTAAACTCCTTTACGCCGACGAGGAAGGCAACCTCTACGAAGACCCCGAGCTTTCGGCGGCGGCCTGGGACGGTGCCAGGACCGTTCCGCTTGCGCGTTTTGATCCGATCCCGCTGCCGGAGGGGGCCGACCTGATGCTCCTGCCCGGCCGGCGGCCCGTGGCCTGGGATGCATCCTCCGGCAGGGCGGTCCGCGACGCGGGCGAGCGCCGGGGCGGCGGGCTCTATGCCGTAGCGGCCGTCCTGCCTGCCGGCTTTACGCGCACGGGGCTCCCGGCCTACCAGGCCGAAAAAGGGGCGCGCCGCCTGCCGCTGTACGGCTACACGGCGGTCGGCGCCGGAAAAGGGACGCTTTACGTCGCCGCCCTGGAGACCGACGAAGCCTTCAAGTGGAACCCCGCTCTGTATAACGATCCGACCTTGCCCGGGCGGATTAAGGGCCTGCGCAAGCGGTTCCCGGTGAACAGGCTCGTCGAGCACCTGGCCCGGTGCGCGCTGGAGTACCGTTGCCTCACCGCCCAGAACCTCTTCTACCGCCGGTGGGAGGCCGGTATTCCCGTCGCGGTCGGGTGTAACGCCGCCTGCTTGGGGTGCATCTCGCTGCAAAAGTCTGAATGCTGCCCGTCTTCACAGGAGCGCATCGCCTTTGTGCCGTCGGTCGCCGAGGTTGTGGAACTGGCCGTCCCGCACCTCGAGGAGGCCGTTGAGCCGATCGTCAGCTTCGGCCAGGGTTGCGAGGGCGAACCCCTGACCCAAGCCGACGTTCTGGCGCAAAGCATCCGGGAAATCCGCCGTCGGACCGGCAAAGGGACGATCAACGTCAACACCAACGCGGGCGATACCCGGGCGCTGGCCCGCGTGATCGAGGCGGGCCTGGACAGCGTCCGCGTGAGCATGATCAGCGCCAGGGAGGAGGTCTACAAGGCCTATCACCGCCCCGGCGGTTTTACCCTGGACAACGTCCTGGCCTCTCTGGCCGAGGCGAAGCGGGGAGGGGTTTACGTCTCGATAAACCTGCTCGTCCTGCCGGGCCTGACGGACAGGGATGAAGAGGTGGATGCGCTGGATGGGCTGATTGGCCGGGGCCTCGTCGACATGGTCCAACTGCGCAACCTCAACATCGACCCCGCTTACCTGTTCGCCCGTCTGCCGGGGAGGAAGGGCGAACTGCTCGGGATCAGGGAACTGATCCGGCGCCTCAAGGCCATACCGGGCCTTACCGTCGGTAATTATACCAAAGAAGTAAGCCGTAACGGCATTGTACGCTAGCAATCGGCAATTTGCACTGTCAAGGTCACCGGGGATTAAACCGCCAAGGGCGCCAAGGTGGGTACTTGGCGTGCTTGGCGGTTGGAAAATAGCATAGGTTTTGCTTGTATGGCCTCTCGCGATTGTGCTATAATACTTGCGGTTTCACTCCAAGAGAGAAAGAAGGTGCCGTTTGTGAAGCAAGAGATTCATCCGAAGTATGAAAAGGCCAAGATCACCTGTGTCTGCGGGGCCGCTTTTGAAGTCGGCTCGACCAAGAAGGAGATGAAGGTGGACATCTGTTCCAAGTGTCATCCCTTTTACACCGGTACGCAGCGCACCGTCGAGGTTCGCGGCCGGGCGGAAAACTTCCGCAGGAAGTACGGGCTCACTAAGTAGGTTAGCGTAAGTACGAGAATTAGCAGAGCGCCGGCTCTGCTATCTCTTTTATCCCAATGCCAAGTGCTAACAGCTTAGTGCGGACGCCGCTGAAGCGGCGTCCTTAATGGGAGAGAGTAATGATCCTGTTGAAAAAACCGGGACTGTTCAAAAACGAGCATGGCGCGGAAGGCGAAGTTTTTCAACAGTCCCTGATGAGGAAGCCTTTTAACTACGGCGGCCAGGCCGTAATCGAAGGCGTGATGATGCGGGGACCGCTTACCTGGTCTGTGGCCGTGCGGACCCCCGACAGGTCCATCGTTGTGGAGCAAAGGAAAGTCAGCAGCATCACGGAGCGCTTCCCCTTCTTGAAGTGGCCCTTTATCAGGGGCACCGTCGTCCTTTTCGATTCCCTGGTGCTCGGCCTGGAGGCCTTGAGTTTCTCGGCGTCCAAGGCCGCGGGCGAAGAGGAGAAACCGCTCACCAAGTGGGAGATCGCCCTGACCATGCTGGTCGCCTTTGCCCTAGCCATCGTCCTCTTCGTGCTGCTCCCCGTGGGGGTTGCCCACCTGACCCTGCCGGTGATCAAGGGCCAGGTCGCGCAGAACGTTTTCGAGGGCGTCTTGCGCGTCGCCGTCTTCCTGCTGTACGTCTTACTGGTCGGTCGGATGGCGGACATCAAGCGCGTATTCCAGTACCACGGCGCCGAGCACAAGGTTATCAACGCCCACGAGGCGGGCGCGGAGCTGACAATTCCCAACATCCAGCGGTTTTCGACCCTGCACCCGCGTTGCGGGACCAGTTTCCTGATGGTCGTGATGGTGGTCCACATCATCCTCTTCTCGTTGCTGCCGACCGAACCGCTGTGGTGGCGTTTCCTGTCGCGTCTGCTCCTGCTGCCGGTGGTGGCGGGCTTAAGCTACGAGTTTATCAAGAAGTCCTCCTGCCGCGGAGACAGCCTCTTCTGGAAGGCGGCCATGGCGCCCGGATTGTGGCTGCAGAAGCTGACGACGCGCGAGCCGGACGACGAGCAAATCGAAGTGGCCCTGACGGCCTTTAAATCCGTTGTAGCGGCGGAAGAAGGTGGACAAAGTGTTTGCCAAGCTTGATCACATCGAAAACAAATACGAGGAGCTTACGGGCCTGATCAGCGATCCCGGGGTCATTCAGGACCAGGAGCGCTGGCGGCAGCTCGTCAAGAGCCACGCCGAACTCGAGGACGTCGTGGTCAAGTACCGCGAGTACAAGAAAACGGTTAAGGATATCGAGGAACTGGAAGCCCTTCTCGAAGAGGAGAAGGATGTCGAACTCCGGGAGATGGCCGAAGAGGAGCTGGAGAACCTCGAGGCCCGGAAAGAAAGCCTGGAGCGCGAGATAAAAATCCTTTTGCTCCCCCGGGACCCCAACGACGAGAAGAACGTCATCATGGAGATCCGCGCCGGCACCGGCGGCGAGGAAGCAGCCCTTTTCGGCGCCGACCTCCTGAAGATGTACCTGCGCTACGCCGAGCGGATGGGCTGGAAAACCGAGTTCTTAAGCTCGAACATCACCGACCTCGGCGGGGTCAAGGAAGTCGTCGTGTCCATCCAGGGCAAGGGCGCTTACAGCCGGCTTAAATTCGAAAGCGGCGTGCACCGCGTCCAGCGGGTGCCCGAAACCGAGTCCGGCGGCCGCATTCACACTTCGGCGGCCACCGTCGCCGTCCTGCCGGAGGCCGAGGAAGTGGACGTGGAGATCAAGCCTGAGGACATCCGCATCGACGTTTTCTGTTCCTCCGGTCCGGGAGGACAGTCGGTGAACACGACCCAATCGGCGGTACGCATCACCCACCTGCCGACCGGGATCGTGGTGAGTTGCCAGGACGAGAAGTCACAGCACAAGAACAAGGACAAGGCCTTGAAGGTCTTGCGCGCGCGCCTGCTCGACAAGGCGCAGCGGGAACAGCAGGACAAGATGGCCTCGACGCGAAAGTCGATGGTGGGCTCCGGCGACCGCAGCGAGCGCATCCGAACGTATAATTTCCCCCAGAACCGCGTCACCGACCATCGCATCAACCTGACGCTTTACAAGCTGGAACAGTTCCTCGAGGGGGACATCGACGAGATGATCGAGGCCCTGATCAGTACGGACCAGGCCGACAGGCTCAAGCAAGTCGAAGGCTAAACCATTAGCCGGCAGGTGGACTTTGTGACTAAAGCTGCGGGTGTCGTACTCCCGCAATTTTGCTTTACATTGACCGAACCGCCAAGGTCGCCAAGGTAAAAGAGAACGCTAAGGCAAATTGTGGAGAGAAGTAGTAGTAGGGACCCTGTTAAGGGGCTACCAGAATTCTTGGCATCCATAAACGCTCTATAAGCGCTCTGAATAACTCCGTGATCTTGGCGTACGTGGCGTCTTGGCGGTTAGAAGTCATCGAGCTTTTGAGGTTTACCTCCGGGCAGGAGGTGTAGAGCAGAATTGAACATTCGAGAGGCGTTGACCAAGGCGCGGACTCTTTTGCGGGAAGCGGGTGTCGACTCCCCTGCCTTGGATGCGGAGGTTCTGCTCTGTGCCGTCCTCGGCTGCGGGAGAGCCGGCCTATGGGCCGACCCGGAGAGGCTCCTGACGGAGCCTCTTGCCCGGGAGTTTTTCGGCCTGGTGGAGCGGCGCCGCCGGCGCGTCCCGGCGGCCTACCTCACGGGACGGAAGGAGTTCATGGGGCTGGAGTTCTCGGTCACGCCCGCGGTTCTGGTTCCCCGGCCCGAGACCGAGCTTCTGGTCGAGACCGCCCTGGCGCTGCTCAAGGAGCGCCCGTCCCCGGTCGCGGTCGATGTCGGTACGGGAAGCGGAGCCATCGCCGTTAGCATCGCCTATTACCACCCCGACGCCAGGGTTGTCGCCACCGACGTTTCAGAGGAAGCCCTGGCCGTCGCCGTCGGAAACGCCCGGCGGTACGGCCTTGACGGCAGGATAACCTTTCTGGCCGGCGACCTGCTCGAAGCGCTTCCGGGGGACTTGGCCGGACACGTTGACCTGATTGCGGCCAACCTCCCTTACGTTTCTGCCGGCGAGATGGCGCATCTGCCCCCGGAGGTCCAGAGCGAACCGGCCGTCGCCCTCGACGGGGGGGCGGACGGCCTGACCCTGTACCGGAAGCTGGTGCCCGCCGCCGCCTTTTACCTGGCGGGGGGAGGATACCTGCTGATCGAAATCGGCCCGGGGCAGGGCCGTAAGGCGCTCGATTTGTTCGCGGGCCTGGAGTGGAATGCTGAACTACGGCTGGATCTGGCGGGACGGGAAAGACTAGTAGTGGCAAGAAGCATTTGAGGGCGGTGGCATGGAAGCTGGTTTAAGCACCCAGGCGGTTATCGCCGTCGTTATCTTTGTCGCAACCTATGCCTTCATCGTCGCCGAAAAGGTCCACCGTTCGGTGGTGGCCCTGGCCGGAGCGGCGGTCGCCGTTTTTTCGGGGATCATCACCCAGGACCAGGCCGTTGCGGCTATTGACTTCAACACCATCGGTCTGCTGGTCGGGATGATGATCATCGTCGGCGTCACCCGGGAGACGGGTATTTTCGAGGCCCTGGCTGTGTACGCCGCCCGCGTCGCCCGGGGCGAACCGGTGCGCATCCTGATTTACCTCAGCTTTATCACGGCATTCCTCTCGGCCTTGCTCGACAACGTCACGGCGGTGTTCCTGATCGTGCCCGTGACCTTCGCCGTCACCAGGAAGCTTCAGGTCACGCCGACGCCTTACCTGATCAGCGAGATTATCGCCTCCAACATCGGGGGTACGGGTACCCTGATCGGCGACCCCCCCAACATTATGATCAGCGGGCCGGCGGATCTGCAGTTCAACGACTTTCTCGCCAACACCGCCCCCATCGCCTTTGTCTGTTTTATGGCCGCCCTCGCCTTTCTCTACCTGGTCTACCGCCGCCGGCTGCGGACCGAGCCGGAACTTAAGCAGCAGCTCCTCGAACTGCGCCCCCGCGACTATATCCGCAACGTGCCTCTTCTTGTCCGGTCGATGACCGTCCTCGGCCTGACCATCGCCGGTTTTCTCCTGCACGGCGTCCTGCACATCCCCACGGCCAGCATTGCTCTCGGCGGGGCCACGCTTTTGCTCCTGATAACCGACCTTGAGACCGAGAAAGCCTTCCACAATGTGGAGTGGCCGACCCTCTTTTTTTTCACGGGGCTCTTCGTGCTCGTGGGGGCCCTTGAAGCTACGGGGCTGATGGAGCTCGCGGCCCGGGCCGTGCTGGACGTTACGGAGGGTCGGCTGCTGCTTACGGGCCTGGGGATCTTATGGGTGTCGGCGCTGGCCTCGGGTTTCGTGGACAACATTCCCTTCGTGGCGGCGATGATCCCGCTGTTGCAGGAAATGGGTCGCCTGGGCGGGATCGACGATCTCCGGCCCCTCTGGTGGTCCCTGTCCCTTGGGGCTTGCCTGGGGGGCAACGGGACGCTGGTCGGCGCCGCCGCCAACGTCATTGTCGCCGGCCTGGCCGAAAGACACGGTACCCGGCTCACTTTCGCGCGCTATTTCAAGGTCGGGTTTCCGGTCATGCTGATCACGATCGCGCTGTCGACCGTCTACCTCATCATCTTCCATTTGAGACCCCTGTAACAGCCCGGGTTACGACCCGCGCTCCGGTGTTTCGCTCCGGCCTCCGACTACCGACTACCTTGAAAAAAACGGCCCTTGCTATTCGGGTCTGGGTTTTATCCCCGAAAGCGACTTCGCTGAAAGCTTCGGGCACCGTTCTTAGCGAAGGTGAGGTCAGCGTGGCCGCCGAC
>NZ_JBQXEZ010000015.1:0-56006 GCF_052618305.1 Desulforudis sp. DRI-14
TCTGTGAGAGGGCTAACGCCGCAGTTGATCACCGCGGCGTTACTCTACTCGATTTGCGTGTATCCTTTTATTCAGGCAGCCCCAGGCCTTTCCACTTTTCGCAAGTTCTTTCGGAAACATGTTCAGCTGCCCTTTCATTAAATACAAAAGGGGGGGTTAGCCATACGAAATGTCCAAACACCCGGTAGGATGTTGTTGGAAAAAGGGTTGGAGAACTGCAAAAGCTGAGAACGCAGGGTTTATTTGCGGGTTCCAGACAACTATTGCTATGGTTCCTCGTTAACTGTTTATGTTAGAATTAATCTGATATTTGTCCCGGCACTGTCTGCAGCAGTTGAAGTACCCACAGTTAGAAGGAGGTGCCCCGTTTGGATTCGACCAGAAGGGTTTTACCGTTGCTTCCTCTCCGGGGAATTCTCGTATTTCCTTATATGGTCATTCACTTGGACGTGGGCCGTGAAAAATCGGTTAAGGCCATAGAAGAAGCGATGATTCACGATCGGGTCATCTTTCTGGCTACACAGAAGGAGGCTCAGACCGATAGTCCCGATGTCGAGGATATCTACGATGTCGGTACTGTTGCCGAGGTCAAGCAGCTTTTAAAACTGCCCGGGGGCACGATCCGCGTGCTTGTCGAGGGTATCGCCAGGGCCCGGATTATCGACTACGTGGCCACCGAGCCGTTTTTCCAGGTGGAACTGGAGCAGTATTTCGAGGATTTCGTTAAAACCACCGAGCTGGAAGCCCTGATGCGCAACCTGGTGAGCCAGTTTGAGCAGTATGTCAAGCTATCCAAACGGATTCCGCCGGAAACCGTGGTTTCGGTGGTTAACATCGAGGAGCCCGGACGCCTGGCTGATATTATCGCTTCGCACCTGCCGCTGCGCATTGAGGAAAAGCAGGTTGTGCTTGAGGCTGTCCCCATCGCCGAGCGGCTGGAAAGCCTGTGCGCCATTGTGGCCAGGGAACTTGAAATCGTGGAGCTTGAGCGGCGGATTAACATCCGCGTGCGCAAGCAGATGGAAAAAACACAGAAGGAATATTACCTGCGCGAGCAGATCAAGGCCATCCAGCGCGAACTTGGGGAGAAAGACGAGCGCCAAGCGGAAACCGAGGAATTGAGGGAGAAGATCGCCTCCCTCAAGCTGCCCAAGGAAGTAGAAGAGAAGGCTCTAAAAGAAGTCGAAAGGCTGGAGAAGATGCCTCCGATGGCGGCCGAGGCCACGGTGGTCCGCAACTACCTCGACTGGCTCCTGGCCCTCCCCTGGACCAAAGGGACCAGGGACCGGATCGATATCGCGGCGGCTGAAGCCATTCTTGACGAGGACCACTACGGCCTTAAGAAGGTCAAGGAGCGCATCCTGGAGTTCCTGGCTATCCGCAAGCTGTCCAAGAAGATGAAGGGACCCATCCTGTGCCTAGTTGGACCCCCAGGTGTCGGCAAGACCTCGCTGGGCCGTTCGATTGCGCGGGCTCTGGAGCGCAAGTTCGTGCGCATCTCGCTGGGCGGCGTGCGCGACGAGGCCGAGATCCGCGGGCACAGGCGTACGTACGTGGGCGCGTTGCCGGGACGGATCATTCAGGGCATGCGTACTGCCGGGTCGAAAAACCCTGTCTTCCTGCTCGACGAGGTCGACAAGATGAGCATGGACTTCCGTGGCGACCCGTCTTCGGCGCTGCTGGAAGTGCTGGACCCGGAGCAGAACAGCGCGTTCAGTGACCATTACATCGAGGTCCCGTTCGACCTTTCGAACGTCATGTTCATCACGACGGCGAACTACCCGTACAATATCCCGCGGCCGCTGTTCGACCGCATGGAAGTCATTTATATTTCGGGTTATACCGAAGAGGAAAAGGTGCAGATTGCGATTCGTCACCTTATCCCGAAACAGCTTAAAGAACACGGCCTGACCGGACAACAGTTGACCATTTCCGAGAATGCGGTGCGCCGGATCATCCGCGAGTACACGCGCGAATCCGGTGTCAGGAGCCTGGAGCGCCAGATCGCCGCCCTGTGCCGGAAGACGGCCAAGGAAATCGTAGCCAAGAAGGCCACCCAGGTGCGGGTAAATGTTAAGAACATCGAACAGTTCCTGGGTATCCCCCGCTTCCGTTACGGCATAGCCGAACGAGACGACCAGGTCGGCGTAGCGACAGGACTGGCATGGACCGAGGTCGGCGGAGACACGCTGGCGATCGAGGTCGCCGTCTGCAAGGGCAAGGGCGGGTTGACCCTTACCGGCAAGCTGGGCGACGTCATGCGCGAGTCCGCGCAGGCCGGCTACAGTTACCTGCGTAGCCGGGCCAAGTCGCTCGGCATCGAAGAGTTCTTTAACGAAAAATACGACGTCCATATCCACGTGCCCGAGGGTGCGACGCCCAAAGACGGTCCCTCGGCCGGCATCAGCATGGCCTGCGCGTTGGCTTCGGCTCTTTCGGGACGCAAGGTGCGGCACGACGTGGCCATGACCGGCGAGATCACGCTGCGGGGACGGGTTCTTCCGGTGGGAGGGATCAAGGAGAAGGTTTTGGCAGCACACCGTGCCGGGGTCAAAACGGTCATCCTGCCGGTGGAAAACAAGAAAGACCTGGAGGATATCCCGTCCAACGTCGCTTCCAAGCTGGAGTTTGTGCTGGTGGAGCACATGGACCAGGTGATGGAGACGGCCCTGCTTCCCAAGGAAGACGAGCCCGAAGTTAGTCTCCCGGTGCCGGTTCCGGTGCCGGAAGTGGCTGGTTACCAGGAGTCGATACCGGCTCCCGCGGTGTCTAACTAGATAGCTGACTAGTTGGCTAAAGGAACGTTATAGAAGGAATAAGACAACAAAGGGCGAAACTTTTCTCGCCCTTTGTTGTTTTTCAGGATAGCGGTACGGAGGCCGGCGGTTTTTACCGCTGGCGTTCGGTAAATCGCTTGATAGAAGAGCTCCCGCACTGCAAACATTACTGATTCTTGGTCGATGCCAGGGATTTCAGCGCTTCAGCCGCGATTTCGGGTCGGACGACGCGGGCGAACGGAATCGGTTTGGCCAGTTCCCCGGCCTTGAACATAATCTCTTGCAAGGCCGCGAATTGTTTGGGGTCGATCGCCGGCGTTTTTGCCCAGAGATCGTTTTCCTTGTGCCGTTCGATAACGGCCGTCAGGGTATCGAGGTCGAGATACGGGTAAAAGGACGCCGCTGCGACGGCTATGTCGCGGGGGTTTTGCGCCGCTATCCAGGACTGCGCCCGTGCAATGGCGCGGGTATACCGCACGAGCGCTTCGCTGTTGCGGCTGATAAAGCCGGGGCTGGCAGCGCAGATTTGTGCGGGGACGTTTCCGGCCGGCGTCAGTGAGGCGACGACGTATCCTTGCTCCGCGAGTTGCAGTTGCTGGGCTTGGGGGTCCCTGAGCAGAATAAAATTACCTGATCCGGCAAGGAAGGCTCCCAGTCGTAACTTCGCCGGCAGGTTCTGGACGATGGTTACGTCGGTCTGAGGCCGCAGCCCTTCCTTCTTGAGGATGGCTTCAAAAGTCGTCTCCAGGGTGCTGTCCGGGTCGCCGCCGATAACTATCTTGGCTTTAAGGCTGCTCCAGGCAAACGACGACATTGGTTCGCGCGCGAGCAGGAATCCCGGCTCAAAATGCGTCATCTGGGCGAAGGCATGCATCTTCTTTTCCCACGCCTTTTCGGGCGGCAGGATCACGACGCCGGCTTTTTGCAGGTCCTCAGCCGCCGGGTCCTCCTTGGCGTTGAACAGCGAGACAGCGAGATTCTCGTCGGAGAAGTAACCGAGAGAAGCGGCAATATAATGAGGAAGGTTAGCCATCTCGTGCCCGGATTCATATACTCTAAGATGAATTTGCCCTGCGGGTTCACGTTGCTGAAAAAAGTAAAACGCCAGGCCCGCGATTAACAGCGTAGCCAGGCAGCCGGAGATGTAGAGCAGTTTTGTGCGCATACAAACACCGCCTTTGGGGACTGTGGAAACCCTGCTGTGGATTCTTTTTCATAATTACTAGTTCTGAAGGGCAAATATGCCAGGGGGGGATGGGGGTTGCCGGAGAAAGAGGTTGTTATCCCCGACATGATTTTTGAGAGTGATTATACAGTGGTCTTCTTTGTTTCAAGCCTCGATGAGAAACTGGGGCCGCTGTTTACCCGGCTGGTAAACGGGGAAGTTATAGACTACTGGTTTTCCTGGGATGTGCTCCGTTTCGGCGAGGATAAGTACGTTGTTGTTCTGGAAATAGGATGGGACGTCGAAGAATCGGTAGCGCTGGCCATTCCCATGGATGCCTGGCACTATCTGCCTCTGATCAGGCGTAAGGGCATGGTGGCGCTTGTAACCAATGCGCCGGTGCCGACAGGTGAATTACAGGACCTGATCCACGATTCCGCCGAGTTCCAGCCCTGGACGCTGGTCATACGCAACGCCGAGCGGGGCATGGACGAACTGGCCGACGAAGTTTCGAGCCTGGAGGAACCGGACGAGACCTCTGTATACCTGGTTAGGCTGCTGAGGGGCCAGATCAGTTCCGACGGCAGCGTCTACATCCATTAGGCTTGGGGCGCCAGTACCGTGTAACGTTCCTGTCAGGCCCCTCTAGGAGTGCGTAATGTTGACATTCATAGCGCCGCTCATTAAGATTTTGGATAACGAGGCAGGGAGGGAAATTCTTGGGGATTACGAAAATGCCGCCGGCCTACGATCCTCAAAAGGTAGAGGGGAAATGGTACCGCTGGTGGGAGGAGCATAAATACTTTCACGCGGAGGTCGAGCCGGACAAAGAGCCGTTTTGCATTGTCATGCCCCCTCCGAACGTGACCGGGGAATTGCACATGGGCCATGCCCTGGACAATACCCTTCAAGACGTCCTGACCCGTTGGCGGCGCATGTCCGGCTACAACGCCCTTTGGCTGCCCGGCACCGACCACGCCGGCATCGCCACCCAGGCCAAGGTCGAAGCACAGCTGGCCAGGGAAGGCCTGAGCAAGTACGACCTAGGTCGTGAGGCTTTTCTGAAACGCGTGTGGACTTGGAAGGAGACCTACGGTAACCGCATCACCAGCCAGTTAAGGCGCCTGGGCGCTTCCTGCGATTGGGACCGCGAGCGCTTCACGATGGACGAGGGCTGCTCGGAGGCCGTCCGGGAAGTCTTTATCCGCCTCTACGAACAGGGCCTGATCTACCGCGACGACTACATCGTCAACTGGTGCCCCCACTGCGCCACGACCATTTCAGACATCGAGGTCGAGCACCTTGACGTGCAGGCCCAGCTCTACTTTATCAAGTACCCTACTCCCGACGGGCGTGATTTCGTCACGGTCGCCACTACGCGCCCGGAGACGATGCTCGGCGACACGGCCGTCGCCGTCCATCCGAAGGACAAGCGTTACCGCCACCTCGTCGGCAAGGAAGTCGTGCTTCCGCTGATGAACCGCGTCATCCCCGTTATTGCCGACGACTACGTTGACCCCGTGTTCGGCACCGGGGCTGTGAAGATCACCCCGGCCCACGACCCGAACGACTTCGAGATCGGGCGCCGGCACAAGCTGCCCGAAATACGGGTTATCGGCACCAACGGCGTGATGACGACTGAAGCCGGACCGTATGCGGGGATGGACCGCTGGGAATGCCGCCAGAAGGTCCTCGCCGACCTCGGGGAACAGGGATTGTTGGCGCGCATCGAGGACCTGCAGCACGCCGTCGGGCACTGTTACCGCTGCAACACGGTCGTAGAGCCGATGATCTCCAAGCAGTGGTTCGTACGGATGAAACCGCTGGCCGAGCCGGCGATCCGGGCCGTCAAGGAAGGAAGGACGAGGTTTGTTCCCGAGCGCTTCACGAAGGTCTACCTGAACTGGCTTGAGAACATCCGCGACTGGTGCATATCCCGTCAGCTGTGGTGGGGTCACCGCATCCCCGTGTGGTACTGCCGGGAATGCGGCAAGGCCTCGGCATCCAAGGACGACCTGGCCGCCTGCCCGAACTGCGGGGCGGACAAGGTGGTCCAGGACCCCGACGTCCTGGACACCTGGTTTTCTTCGGGCCTATGGCCCTTCTCCACCCTGGGCTGGCCCAAAGAAACACCTGAATTAAAGCATTTTTACCCGACCTCGGTGCTGGTGACCGGCCGGGACATCATCTTCTTTTGGGTCGCCCGCATGATTTTCTCCGGGCTGAAGTTCATGGGTGAGGTCCCGTTCCGCGAGGTCTTCATTCACGGCCTGGTCCTGGACGCCCTTGGTCGGAAAATGTCGAAGTCGCTGGGGAACGGCGTCGACCCGCTCGAGGTCATCGAGAAATACGGCGCAGACTCTCTGCGCTTCATGCTGGTTACGGGGAATACCCCCGGTAACGACCTGCGTTTCCACTTCGAGAAACTCGAAGGTGCGCGCAATTTCGCCAACAAGCTTTGGAACGCCTCTCGTTTTGTGATCATGAACCTTGAAGGATACGACCCCCGGTTCCAACCGCAGCGCCTTGACCTGTCCGACCGCTGGATTGTCAGCCGCTTCCAGCAGGTGGCCGGGGCCGTGGACGCTTTTATCCGAGATTACGAGCTGGGGGAAGCGGCCGGGGTGCTCTACGAGTTCATCTGGGACGAGTTTTGCGACTGGTACATCGAACTGGTTAAACCGCGGCTCTACCGGGGGACGCCCGAGGAGCGCGCCACGGCCCAGCACGTCCTGGTCAACGTCCTAAAAGGAACGCTCGAACTGCTCCATCCCTTTATGCCGTTTATTACCGAGGAGATCTGGCAGAACCTTCCGCACGAGGGCGAAACCATCATGCTCGCTCCCTGGCCCAAGGCGCGGGTCGAGCAGGTCGACAGAGGCGCGGAAGAGGACATGCGGCTGATTATCAGCGTCATCCGCGCCATCCGTAGCTTGAGGGCCGAAATGAACGTCCCCCCTGCGCGCCGCGCGGAGATTATCCTGGTGGTGCCCGAAGACGGGAAGAGAGAAACGATGGGGCACTGGCGGTCCTACATCTCCGACTTGGCCTCGGGTGACGTGGAAATCACAAGGGATTTGGCGGCCGAGCCGTCCCAGGCGGCACAGGCTGTGGTCGGCGGGATAACAATTTATGTCCCGCTGGAAGGGCTGATTGATATCCCGCAGGAAATCGCCCGGTTAGAGAGGGAATTAGCCAACGTGCAAAAAGAAGTGGTTCGCCTCGAAGGCAAGCTCGATAACGAGGGGTTTGTAGCCAAGGCCCCCGCCGATGTGGTGGAGAAGGAGCGACAAAAACTGGAGGATTACCGTATCAAGCAGGAGACCGTTGCACAGCGCCTGGCTATACTGAAGAAAAGCCCCGCCATGTAAGGGGCGGGGCTTTTCGACCGTAAGTCGTAGTAGGAATCCCCCGGCACTCAACTAGGCAGTTAAGTTGCCTGTAGCCCTAATCAAGTTTTCGGGAACTGCAAATTCTTTGGACGTCGCTCGTCGGGCTCCGAGGAAGGCCGAGATTTTGAGGGCCGTGGATTGAGTGATCGGGATTATTTGAGGTGTCGCAAATTTGACTAATTTAGAAGGAGTTATCGAGGAGATCCGGAGCATCTGCGGAACAGGAATGGAGTTAGGACTGGAGAGGGTGCGGCGCCTTCTTGCCCGCCTCGGCAACCCCGAGGCGGAAACGCGCTTTGTGCACGTCGGCGGCACCAACGGCAAAGGTTCGGTGACGGTGATGATCGAGGCCGTGCTGCAGGATGCCGGTTACAAGACGGGCAGTTTTATTTCGCCTCACCTCCATTCCTACACCGAACGCTACCGTGTCAACGGCGAGGCGATCGCCGACGATGAACTGGCCTTTCTCCTGGAAGGGCTGCTGCCTGATCTCAAGGCCTTGGCCCGGGAGGGTGCGGCGCCGACCGAGTTTGAGGCGCTTACGGCCGCCGCTTTCTTGTGTTTTGTCCGGAACAAGGCGGACCTCGCCGTTATGGAGGTCGGGCTGGGAGGCCGTCTTGACGCCACCAACGTCATCGTTCCCGAGGTTGCCGTGATCACCAATGTCAGCCTGGATCATACGGAAATCCTGGGGCATACCCTGAGGGAAGTGGCCGGGGAGAAAGCGGGGATCATCAAGCGCGGCGTTCCTGTGGTGACAGGGGCGGAGGGCGAAGCTCTGGAGGTTATCGCCCGCAGGTGCAGGGAACTGGACGCCCCTCTTGTAGTTGTGGGCCGGGACGTTACCTGGTCCGAGCAACCGGCTGCAGGTGCGCCCCCGTTCCTCGTCGTTTGCGGCCGCCGGCAAAGGTATCGGGACCTGCGCCTGCCGCTTTGGGGGCGGCACCAGAGAACGAACGCCGCCTGCGCCGTCGCCGCCCTCGAGGTACTTCAGGAAAAGGGCTGGGTTATCAGTGAGCGGCACGTTCGCAACGGCCTGGCCGCCCTGGCGTGGGCGGGAAGGTTCGAGATTGTTCCCGGAAAGCCCCCTGTCGTGCTCGATGGGGCCCATAACCCCGCCGGGGCGGCCGCGCTCGCCGAAGCCGTGGCTTCCCGTTTTCCCGGTGAAAAGGCTGTAGTTGTATTGGGTATACTCGACGATAAGGCAAGGGAGGAAATGGTTCACAGTCTGGCGAAGATAGCCGGTGGGATAGTTGTGACCCGGCCGCCCGGGCCGCGGGCCGGCCATTGGGATGAAGTTGCCCGGGTCGTCGGTGGCCTGGGGCTGCCGGTAGCAGCCGTCGAGAAGGTAGAGGACGCTCTTGTTGTCGCGCGAAAATTATCGGGTCCCGGCGGCCTTATGGTGGTTACCGGCTCGCTCTACCTTGTCGGCCGGGCACGCGAAATTCTTGTAAAATCCGGGACTGTTAAGGTTAATAAAGGAGGATGAGTATCTTGAAACACCAGTTTATCGAATCGGAAAACGTGGTGAAGCTTGCTGACGGGACGACCGTGGACCTCGATACCGTTGCTCACGACATTTATTACTACATTAAACAGGATAAGAGGGTCCTCAACTTCACCCTGTCTTTTGCGGACAGCGTTGTCCTGGCCAGGGAACTGCTCTCTTACTTGAGCGTTTGCAACGCGTGGGGCGCCGGACGGCCCGCGGATGCCCCTCCTCTGGGGGACGAGGATTACGTTCTCAAACTGCAGTCTCCCAAGGATAACTGCGTGATGGAACTGAAATACGGCGAGGGAGTCCTTCTCAACGTCGTTAACCGTGAAAACGGCGAGACCATGACGTTACCCCTCGATGTCGACGGTTGCATCCTCTTTGTGGCTGCCATCATGCGCGCGCTGTTGAGTTAGGGCTCGACGTCCGAGTTTTGGGGGAGCCTGCCCTTGGTTCGGGTAGGCTTCGTTTTTTTTCGTTCTTTTCTTTTAGACCCTACCCCGCCTTTATTCCTCGGCCTCATGGGTGTACATCCACCCGGGTTCTACCCGCAAAATGGCGGTCATAAAGTGTACAGACTGTTGTTTTGTGGGAGAGGTTGCCGTGGTTTATCTGTCGCTGGTGCTGGCCGCCCTGGTCATCCTTGCGGGCGCCAAGTTTTTCACTAACGGGGTTGAGTGGCTGGGAACAAAGCTGGGGCTGGCCCGAGGTGCCGTCGGCAGCATCCTTGCCGCCCTGGGGACCGCCCTTCCCGAAACGATGATTCCTGTTGTGGCTATCCTCCTGGGCGGGGGCGGCGTTGGAGAAGAAGTAGGCGTCGGCGCCATTCTCGGGGCGCCGTTTATGCTTGCCACCATGGGTTTTGTTGTTATCGGCGGAACGACCATTCTCGTCAACCGCGAGCGTAGGGCGTACGTTCGACCGCAACCGGCCCTGGCCAGGCGAGACCTGGGTTTTTTTCTGGGAGCCTATATGCTTGCCGTTACGGCTGCTTTTCTTCCCCAGGAGTACAGGATCTATGTCGTCGCTTTACTGCTGGGCGGCTACGCGTGTTTTGTGGCCTGCGCCCTTACGCAGGGAGAGCGCTGCGGGACGTCCGACAATCTGCAGCCGCTCGCGGTGGCGCCGCGAGTGCTGGATCCCCCGCTCGCGCTTGTCACGGGGCAGGTTATAGTGGCCTTCACGATGATTGTCTTTGGAGCCAAGGTCTTTGTGGAAAGCATCGGCACCCTATCCTATCAATTCGGCATTGCCCCCTTCGTATTCGCCCTCCTGGTTGCCCCGGTCGCCACGGAACTTCCTGAACTCACCAACAGCATTATCTGGATCAAGGAGCGGAAGGACACCCTTGCCGTGGGCAACGTAACGGGGGCTATGGTCTTCCAAAGCTCGGTTGTCCCCAGCATAGGCATTGCTTTTACGTCATGGCACCTGACTCCGGCTGCATGCCTGAGCGCCGTCCTGGCCCTCGTCTCCGCCTTGCTAGCCTACCGGTGGGTCGGCAGGAGGCGCTGTTTGAACGGGTGGATGATGGTCGCCATGGGGCTTTCGTTCTACATCCTCTATGCGGCGCTGGTTACGGCGGGATACGTACATTAGCTGAATCCTGACGGATTAAGCAGAACTTGACAGTTAGCGATCAGGTTCCAGCACTCAATTGGGTAAGTCGGTTGCAGGTAATCCAAGCTTTTAGCGTCTCGGAGATTGACGGTAACCCCGGATGTAACGGCTCTTCGAGTTGAGTGCGGGGCCATTCGGGAATTGCGAACAAATATCCCGAAAACCCCGTTTATTTTGGCATTTGGGGTGTTGGAAGGGATCGGGAGGTGTACAATAGGACTGAAGCTGCCTAAAAAGAAAGGATTGGTTGCTATGTCGTATGAGGACAGGCTTGTTGCCCTCAACGTTACCCTTCCCGAAGCCCCCAAACCGGTGGCGGCTTACGTGGCTGGCCTTATGGCCGGCAATATGATCTATACTTCGGGGCAACTGCCTCTGGCCAAAGGAGAGCTGCAGTTCTGCGGGAAACTCGGGGATGAGCTCACCGTGGAGCAGGGGGCGGAGGCCGCCCGTTTGTGCGCGATTAACTGCCTGGCGGTGGTGCGCAGCCTCGCGGGCAGCCTGGACAGGGTGGAACGAGTCGTTAAAGTCACGGGGTATGTAGCTTCCGCCCCGGGTTTCACCGCCCAGCCCCAGGTGTTGAACGGGGCTTCGGAGTTTATCCAGCAGGTATTTGGCGAGGCCGGGCGCCATGCGAGGTCGGCGGTCGGGGTGACCGAACTTCCCCTCGGGGCCCCGGTGGAAGTCGAGATGATCGTCAGGCTGAAGCAGGAATAGAAAATGTGACAATCTTGTATGTTAATCTTTGTTGGAAAGATACGTAAAAACTGAATACGATAGTAAGCTTGTCAAATTCTTTGTATCAATGCTAAACTGGAGGAGGCAAAAGGGCTTTTGGGGGGATTTTTGTGGCCAAATTGCAGCGCGAGCGGAAAAGCGGATGGCTTCTTGTCACGCTCCTGATCATCGGCGGCATCGTGGGGACGGGCTTGGGACAGATCTTCGCCCCCCATTTCCCTTTTCTCCAGCACAGTTGGTCTGTCGGGCTACGGCCCGGTGTGCTTGATCTCCGTTTCCTCACCATCACCTTTGGCTTTTCTGCCGTGATCAACCCCGCAACGCTCCTGGGTTTTCTGTTGGGATACCTTGTCTATACAAGGATCTAGGTACGATGGCCGTTCCGCTTGTTTTAGCCTCCGCATCCCCGCGCCGCCGGGAACTGCTGGACGGGCTGGGTGTTTCGTTCAAGGTCGTCGTCGCGGATGTCGACGAATCCCTTGGTTTTTCGAAACGTCCCGCCCCGTTGGTCGAGGAACTGGCTCTCAGAAAGGCCCGTGCCGTGGCCGAAAGGACGCCGGAGGGGCTGGTGATCGGCGCCGATACCGTGGTCGTCCTGCGGGGGAAGATCCTGGGCAAGCCCCGGGATGAAGCCGAGGCACGGTCGATGCTGAGGGAGCTGGAAGGGACAAGCCACGAGGTATACACCGGGGTGGCCGTTATCGACGCTGCAACCGGTAAAGCGGCAGTAAGTCACGAACGGACGGTCGTCCATTTCCGCCACCTGACGGAAGAGGAGATTAGTACCTATGCAGCTACGGGTGAGCCGGCGGACAAGGCAGGGGCGTATGCGATCCAGGGACTCGGGTCTCTCTTCGTGACCCGGATAGAAGGCTGTTACACTAACGTTGTCGGCTTGCCGCTGGTACGGCTGGCCGAAATGTGCCGCATCTTCGACTACGACCTCCTGTCTGCGGCGGCAGCGGGGTGGTCGGGTAAGGGTTGGTTTGATGTCCGTCGAGTACTCCCTGACAATCAAGCAAATGCCCGAGGAACTGCGTCCGAGGGAGCGGCTGGTCAAGATGGGACCGGGGGCCCTCTCGGATACTGAACTGCTGGCGATCCTGCTTCGTACCGGCACGCAGCGCACGAGCGCCCTCGAACTGGCGCAGCAAGTGCTGAGCCGTTTCGGCGGCGCCAGGGAGCTCCTGGAGGCGAGCCTTGAGGAACTGGCTTCGGTCAGGGGCGTAGGTTCCGCAAAGGCCGTGGTTATCAAGGCGGCTTTGGAGATAGGCTATCGCCTGGCTACCGCTCCGGCCGAGCAGCGTGTCACCATCCGCACCCCCGAGCAGGCGGCGCAGCTCCTGATGCCGGAAATGCGCCACCTGGACCGGGAGCATTTCCTGGCCCTGGTCCTCAATACCAAGAACCAGGTCCTGGCCAGGGAACGCATATCGGTGGGGACCTTGAACGCGACGAACGTGCACGCCCGCGAGGTCTTCAAGAGTGCCATTCGTAGAAGCGCGGCGGCCCTGATCCTGGCGCACAACCACCCGAGCGGGGATCCCACGCCGAGCCAGCAGGACCTTGATTTAACGGCACAACTGGTTGAAGCGGGAGAAGTGATCGGTATCTCCATCCTAGACCATATCATCATTGGAGATAATAGATATACCAGTTTAAAGGCCCTCGGACTGATCTGAACAGGAACGGCAATCAGAAAGGAGCCAGGTAATGGTCGGCATTTTTTCCAGAGACATGGGCATTGATTTAGGCACAGCCAACACCCTCGTATATGTGCGGGGTAAAGGCATTGTATTGCGCGAGCCTTCGGTGGTGGCCATTCAAAAGGATTCTTCGCAGGTGCTTGCCGTAGGCGAAGAGGCCAAGCAGATGATCGGGCGCACCCCGGGCAACATCGTTGCCATTCGCCCGATGAAGGACGGGGTGATCGCCGATTTCGATACAACCCAGAGCATGATCAAGTACTTTATTAACAAGGCTTTACGCGGCAAAACCTTCTTAATCAAGCCGCGTGTGGTTATCGGCGTGCCCTCCGGCGTTACGGCCGTGGAGGAAAGAGCGGTGCGGGAGGCGGCCCTTCAGGCGGGGGCGCGCGAAGCCTACTTGATCGAGGAACCCATGGCCGCGGCCATCGGCGCGGGGTTGCCCGTGCACGAGCCGACAGGCAACATGGTTGTCGACGTGGGAGGCGGCACCACGGAGGTGGCGGTCATCTCCCTCGGCGGCATCGTGACCAGCCGCTCCATCCGCGTGGCCGGGGACGAGATGGACGAAGCCATCATCCAGCACGTTAAGCGCACCTATAACCTTATGATCGGCGAGCGGACGGCGGAAGAGATCAAAATCAAGATCGGGACGGCCTACCCGCTCGGCAAAACGGAAACGGAAGAAGTCCGGGGCCGCGACCTCGTGACCGGCCTGCCGAAAACGATCAACGTCACGTCGGAAGAGATTTACACGGCGCTCTCCGAGCCCGTGGCCAGCATCCTGGAAGCCATCCGCCAGACGCTGGAGCGCACTCCTCCGGAACTGGCTTCCGACATTATGGACCGGGGGATCGTCATGGCCGGCGGCGGCGCCTTGCTCCGCGGCCTCGACCGGCTGGTCAGCGAGGAGACGCACATGCCCGTCCACCTGGCCGAAGACCCGTTGCTTGCCGTTGCTTACGGGACGGGGCGGGTCCTGGAGAACATTGATATCTTGCGGAGGGTGCTCATTCAACCCAAGAAGGTGGTTTAGCATTGCTTCGTACCTGGTTTGCCAAGGCGCTTGTTATCGGCATCCTTGCCGGATGCCTGGTCGGTGTGATGTACTTTACCGCTCCCGGCGCCGAGACCCCCGTGGCTATACGCGGTATCGTCAAGGACGTCTTCGGGCCGGTCGAAGGGTTTGTTATGGCCGGGGGGAACGGTTTTGTTGACGGCCTCAGGCACGTTTTCACGCTGGGGAACGCCGCCAAACAGGAAGCCCTGGAGGAGCGTATCAAGGAACTGGAGGGCCGGGTAGCCAGGCTTAAGGAATGCGAGCTTGAAAATAACCGCTTGCGGCGGCTTCTGGCCTATAAAGTCGAAACAGGGAACACGAATGTGGTCGTGGCGCGGGTTACCGGCCGCGATCCGAATAACTGGTTTTCGGTAGTCCGCCTTGACAAGGGCACGGACGACGGCCTTGCGGAGAACCTTCCCGTCATAATGCCCGATGGCCTGGTGGGACGAACCATCAACGTGACCCGGCGTACCGCCGACGTCCTGCTGATTACCGACCCTCGTAGCGGTGTGGGCGCCATGATCCAACAGACGCGCACAGCGGGTGTTGTAAAGGGAGTCTTGCCGGGATCGCCGTCACTTGCCATGTCTTACCTGACCAAGGACGCGGCAGTGACAAAAGGACAGGACGTAATAACTTCCGGTTTGGGAGGGGTTTTCCCAAAGGGCATTCCAGTTGGCCGGATTGTTGATGTCAAAAGAGACCCGATGGGTCTCACGAAGACCGCCGAGGTGAAACCTCTGGTCGACCTCAGCCGCCTGGAGGAGGTCATGGTTCTCGTAGGTCCGCCGGCAGGGGGATAGGTTTTGCGGTTTCTAGTCGGGTTGGCATTGCTGGGCGCCATAGTCTTGCTGCAATCCACGGTGCTGGATCTCGTCCGCGTGGCCGGGGTTAAGCCTGACTTTGTGCTGGTTCTGGTAGTTTTCCACGCTATTTTGCACGGCTCCAGGGAGGGGGCCGTGCTGGGGTTCCTGGGCGGGCTTCTCATTGATGCCGTCTCAGGCTATTATTTTGGGTTAAACGCTCTGGGCCTGGCGATTGTCGGTTATGCTGTCGGTTTGCTCGAATGGAGCCTGTATCGTGAAAGCTCTATCGTCGTTTCTTTTATGACTTTCCTTGTCACGGTCGGGGAGCAACTGATCATTTATGTCCTGTTGCTGATTCTGGGCGTTACTGTCCCGTTCAGCCCGGCTGTCTTTGAGCTGATACTGCCGCTGGCGGCCTACAACGCTCTTGTGGCGGCTGTTTTTTACAAGAGCTACGCCAGGATCAGCAAGAGGGGTTTTCTAAGAAGGTCATATTAGAAAATTTGGTCTATTAAAAGACCCGTTTGCGGTCCTGCCTCCGGCTGGCGACTCGGTTTTAGGCCCGCCCTTAAGTCTTGGGGCAAAACAGTGTAAACTTAGGGATAGGGTAAGAGTAATGGGGGCAGTTGTCCTTGTCAAAACAGTTGTCCAGGAAAGGGATGCAGCGCCGAGCCAGGATTATGACGGGTATAGTCGTGGCCGTTTTTCTGATCCTGGTACTCCGCCTTGCTTACCTGCAGATCGCGGAAAATGAGCATTACCGCACCCTGGCCAGGGAAAACAGCATGCGCCTCATTGGCATTACCCCGCCGCGGGGCGAAATCTACGACCGCCAGGGGGAAAAGATCGTGGGCAACAGGCCGCTCTATGTTGTCCAGTTGATCAATGTCGGGTTGAGTGACGAAGAACTGAACCAGGTGATCAATCGCCTCTCCGTAATCCTTGACAAACCTGCGGAAGAAATAAGAAAACAGGTTGACAGCGGCGCTCTCCGGCGTTTTGAGCCCGTGCACATCGCCAAGGACGTGTCGATGGATGTTGTTACCCGGATCGAAGAAGAACGAGACCGGCTTCCCGGTGTTGTCATCGATATGGTGCCGATGCGGGATTATCCTCACGGGAACCTGCTGGCGCACGCCCTGGGTTATATCCGCGAAATCAGCGCGTCCCAGCTCGAGCGTTACCGGGATCAGGGCTACCGCATGGGAGATATGTTCGGGCAGGAAGGCCTGGAACGCACCTTTGAGAAGTACCTGAGGGGTGAACGCGGGGCCTGGCAGGTAGAGGTGGACGCCTACGGAAACCCCATCAGGAATGTGGGCATGCGCGAACCTATCCCGGGCCATAACCTTCAGTTGACCATCGATTACAGGGTACAAAAAGCGACGGAAGAGAGCCTGGCCCGGGTCATCAAAATGACCCAGGACATGGGTCACAAGGAATGCAACGCCGGCGCGGCGGTGGCCATTGACCCGAGAACGGGGGAAGTGCTGGCCCTGGCAAGTTACCCAGCCTACGACCCCGGCATGTTTGCCGGCAGTCTCTCGCCGGCTGATGCCGACAGGATTATCAACGCCCCTGATCGGCCCTTTCTCAACCGGGCTATCCAGAGCGCTTATCCTCCGGGTTCCACCTATAAAATGATCACGGCCATAGCCGCCCTTGAAAGCGGACGGATTGACCCCCGTTTTTCCATATGGGACGAGGGCTATTACCACCTGCACAGGGTCTGGCACGACTGGACCTACCCGCGCGGCCACGGCAGGGTCGATTTTAAGAAGGCCCTGGCGGTATCGTGCGATACCTTCTTCTGGCAGGTGAGTAACATTATCGGCTGGGAACCGATGACGCGTTGGTCCCTGGCGTTCGGACTCGGGGAGAAGACAGGTATCGAACTTCTCGGGGAGGACAGCGGCATCGTCCCCGACGCAGAGTACAAGCGCAAGGTCGTTCAGGCCATGCTTGACGCCCGGTTCGGGCCGCAATTCAAGGCGCTCGAAACCAAGTACAACCGTCTCCTGGCAGCGACGACGGACGAGAAGGAACGGGTGAGGATCGAGAAGGAACGGGACAGGGAGAAGGCGCGGCTACAGGCGAAGTACGACGACAATGCATGGGAGCTGAAGTGGCGTTACTACGATACCCTGAACATGTCTATCGGTCAGGGCTATAATCTGTATACGCCTATCCAGCTTGCCAATTATGTTGCGCAGCTGGCCAATGGAGGAATGCGTTACAAGCCCTTCCTGGTCAAGCGCGTTACAACCTATGACGGGAAAGTTGTCGAGGAGTTCGAGCCCCAGGTTCAGGATAGGGTGGAAATCAACCCGAAGACACTGGATATCGTCCGCCAGGGCATGCTCGCCGTGACGCAGCCGGGCGGGACCGCCTACGGCGTCTTTTACGATTTCCCTCTGCAGACTGCTGGAAAGACCGGTACCGCGGAAAACTATCGCAACGGTGTCAAGCAACCAGCCCACGGCCTTTACGTTGCTTTCGCCCCTTACGACAACCCGCAAATCGCCATTGCCGTTATTGTTGAGCACGGCATTCACGGCAGTTCGACAGCCGCCGTGGTGGCCAAGGAGATGATGGCGGCTTACTTCAACATCCCCATCAATAAGACAGCCCCGATACCGGTTTCCGAGTAAACGCCATCATTTACCCATATTCGTCAAAATAACAGGGAAAATACACGAAATAAATTAGCAGGATTTGGTTTTTTACTGTTGAATACCCTTTACGAGGTGGAAACAGACGATGGCACTCCAGTTATCCCAAGACATGCACGAGCCGAACACCATTTTGATTCAGCGGACTCTGCGCTCCGGCCAGAGTGTCTGCTATAACGGTAACGTGGTCATCCTGGGAGACGTGAACCCTGGTGCGGAGGTCACGGCTGCGGGTAATGTCGTCGTGATGGGTATACTTCGCGGCACGATCCATGCCGGGGCAACAGGAGATGACACTGCTGTAGTCATTGCCTTCAGACTGCAACCCACCCAATTGCGTATCGCTAACCACATTGCACGCTCACCCGACGAAGATTTCGTCGCCGATCCGGGACATCCAGAAATAGCGCGTGTAAAAGACGGAGTTGTAACTATTGAAGCCTTCCCGCCTGGCGGGGAGCGTCAGGGCAAAAATTAGAGGCCAAGGGAGGAGCTTGAAAGCATGAGCGAAGTTATTGTGGTCACTTCGGGCAAGGGAGGGGTTGGCAAAACTACGGCTACGGCCAACATCGGCGCCGGCCTGGCGATGTTCGGACACAAGGTCGTGCTCGTTGACGCCGACACCGGCCTCCGCAATCTGGACGTGGTCCTGGGGCTCGAAAACCGCATCGTTTACGATCTTACAGATGTTATCAGCGGCAACTGCCGTCTCCGGCAGGCAATTATCAAGGACAAGCGCTTTGAGGGTCTGCACTTGCTTCCCACGGCCCAAACTAAGGATAAGTCAGCAGTGACCCCGGAAGATATGAAAGAACTGACCAAGGAACTCCAGGAAGGCTTTGACTATGTGTTGATTGACTGCCCCGCCGGTATCGAGCAGGGTTTCAGGAGCGCTATCGCCGGCGCCGACAGGGCTATCGTGGTGACGACGCCGGAGGTTGCCGCCGTGCGTGACGCCGACAGGGTCATCGGCCTGCTGGAGGCGGCGGAGATCCGGGAACCGAAACTGATCATCAATCGCCTCAGGCCGCGCATGGTGGAGAGAGGCGATATGATGACCATTGACGATATGATCGACATCCTGGCCATCGACCTGCTCGGTGTGATCCCGGATGATGAACAGATTGTGGTGTCGACGAACCGCGGCGACGTGGTCATTGCCGACGAGAACAGTCTTGCGGGACGGGCGTTTAAGAACATCGTGCGCCGGATCCTTGGCGAACCCGTGCCCCTGATGAACCTGCAAACCGGCAACCCGATTATTCGACGCCTCAGAAGAATTATCGGCCTCGGTTAGAGGGAAAAGGAGGAAGGGCATTGCTGGAGTTTTTGGCTCGTATTTTTGGCCGCGATTCTGGAAGTAAAAGCGTTGCCAAGGAACGCTTGAGATTAGTTCTCGTTCACGACCGGGCGAACGTTTCCCCGCAGCTCCTCCAGCTAATGAAGGCCGACCTCATCAAAGTAATCTCTAATTACTTGGAAATCGATGATGAGGGGCTGGAGGTCAGCCTAGAGCGCAATGAAAACCAGGTGGCCCTAGTGGCGAACATCCCGGTGAAGAGGGTTAAACGGACTCTAAAAAGCACGGTGACCGGTTAAGAGGAAGGGGGCGAAACAAGCCCCCTTTCTTATTCGTGGCCGTTTCTTTATAATGGGTGTGGGTGATGTCGTGAAGGGCAGGAGAATCTTCAAAAGCCTTGACTACACGCTGCTCCTGGCAGTGGCGCTGCTGATCGTCCTTGGCATCGTCGTTATTTCCAGCGCCACGCATATCACCAGTTCAGGAGGTAGCGCGTTACATATCGTGCGCACGCAGATTATCTGGGTGGCGGTCGGCTCCGCGGGGCTGATTACTTTCCTGTTCTGGCGCTACGAGGAGCTGCCTAGGTATCGGCGCGGCCTTTACATTATTATGCTGCTCATGCTTGCGGGCGTTATCTTTACGGGCCGGGAAGCCCTGGGCGCCCAGCGGTGGATTCAGATGGGCCCTTTCTCCTTCCAGCCGTCGGAATTCGCCAAGGTGATCATCATCGTCACCCTGGCGGACTTTCTGGCCCAACGCGAGGGACAGCTCAACACCTTAAAGGACCTGATCCCGGTGTTTGCCTTTGTGAGTGTCCCGATGCTTTTTATCCTGATCCAGCCCGACCTGGGAACCACTCTGGTCTTCCTGGCCATCACTTGGGGAATGCTTTTTATGGCAGGAGCAAAACCTAAGCTGCTCCTAAGTTTAACCGCTCTCGGCATTGTTGCCGTGATTTTGATCTTCGTCGTTCACGCGGAGATTCATAACAAAGACAAGATGCTAACCGAACAGGTGAAGATGGCGGAGGAAAGCCTCGAAGCCTTGAATGTCGAAGTTGTCAATGCTCAGAACAGAGCTCCCTACGTAAAGGTAAAGGGAGAGTACGATGCGGCCAAGGCTGATTTTGACCGGCTGGTCGCCCTGCAGCAGCAGATCCAGGACAAACACAAGCTCTTTCACAAGCTAACCTTGAAGGAATACCAGATGACCAGGCTCACCGTTTTCTTGAATCCGTGGAGTGATTGGCAAGGGGCGGGCTATAACGTTATCCAGTCGCAGATCGCCATTGGATCAGGGGGCATATGGGGAAAGGGATTGTATAACGGCACGCAGAGCCAGTACAACTTCCTCCCAATCCAGCACACGGACTTTATTTTTTCGGTGCTGGCTGAAGAACTGGGTTTCGTAGGCGGGTTCTTCGTCCTCTGCCTCTATCTTGTCTTTTTATACCGGGGCGTACGCATCGCCGAGAAGGCTCGTGACGCTTACGGCACCCTAGTGGCCGCCGGCATAGTGTCAATGTTTACTTTCCACATCCTCGTCAACATCGGCATGAATGCCGGCATCATGCCGGTAACCGGCATTCCCTTGCCGTTTTTAAGTTACGGGGGAAGCGCGATGATCGTAAACATGGCCTGTGTGGGACTCTTGTTGAATATATGGGTACGCCGGCAAAAGATTGTTTTCTAGCATGAGCCGTTTTGATGAACTGGCCCAAAACTATGACCGCTGGTACGAGCGCCCTCTAGGAAGGGTCGTCGAGAAGCTGGAAACGGATCTGTTCCTGACCCTGGCCCGTCCCTGCCGCGGTGAACGCGTCTTGGATGCCGGGTGCGGTACGGGACGGCTGGCCTTGCTCATGGCCCAAATGGGGTTGTCGGTGACAGGAATCGATAGTTCTGAGGCTATGCTGGAGGTCGCCCGGGAAAAACTGGCGGGATATCCCTCTGTGGAGCTTCTTTGCAGCCCGCTTGAAACGCTCCCTCTGCCTCCCGAGTATTATCACCTGGTTGTAGCCTTCACTGTCTTGGAGTTTACCGAAGACCCGGGCCGCGCCGTAAGGGAACTTTGGCGGATGGTCCGCCCCGGAGGGCGTCTGGTGGTGGCTGTGCTCAATGCGTGGAGTCCCTGGGCCTGGCGCAGGCGGGCGGAGGCCCGGCTGCACGGCGGTATTTTCAAGAACGCCCATTTCTTTCAGCCGGGAGAACTGGTAAGCCTGTTGGCGCGAGAGACCGGTCAGCAGCCTTATTGGCAGTCGGCGGTGTTCATCCCGCCGAGTGCAAACAGCCTTGTCCTGCGTTTTGCCGACGGGCTCGAAAGGTGGGGGAGAAGAATGTTGAAGCCTTGGGGGGCATTGCTGATCGTTAGGGTGGACAAAACCCTGTCCCGCCAGCACGTCTTTCAGGGGCGTGCGGAAAGGATCGGGCACATGATTCCGCAGCCGGACGGAATGTTTATTGAATAACGGCAAAGTCGCCGGAGCCTACCAAAAACGCGGGATCAGGCCGGCGTTGAAGGCGTAGAGCAGGACCAGGATGAGCCCGACAAACAGGGCAAGACGGACCAACCGCTTGATAATGGAAAACGCAAATAAACCTAGGGCCAGTAAAAGAAGCATGCCGATAAGGATCTGGGAATCCATTCCATGACCCTCCTGCAGGGATAATTAGAGATGAATTCGCCACCGCCTGTCAGAGTCCCTGCAGGAGTGCGGCCAGCCTTTACTGCTTGGGGCGTTTGTGTACCAGATAGCGCGATACGACCGGGATGGCTACAATAACGACAAAGGCGATCACCAGTAAGATCGTGCTTGTTGTCCAGTCAGTAGTTGTGCCTGTCATTTTACATCACCACTACCTAGTATTTCCCGACTCCCCGTCGGTAAACGGCAAAGGAGGATCCCGCTTTTGCGGATCATTTTAATAGGCAAGGCCGGGGCAGGAAGACACACGGTAGCGAGCTACCTTCGAACGAAGCACAAGTTTGCCGAGTACTCTTTTGCCGGTATTCTTGACGACCTCGCCCGCCAGGTGTGTGCGCCAGACCTGCCGGATTCCCAGGAATGGCCCCGGTTTTTGCGTACCCTGGACGTGAGGCTACGCAAGCTGGACCCTGACTGCCTTACCGACTACCTGATGAGCCAGGTTTTTCAGCAAGACCACAGCGATGTCGTTATTGTCGACGGGCAGGCGCCGCGGGATATTGCTAGGTGCCGTGAAGCCTTCGGCTTTGTTTCGGTGCATATCACCTGCGCCGAACAAGTACGTCTTACCAGGCTCGTTGCTAAGCAGGGATTAGCCTTGTGCCAGAGCGGGGACAGGACGAGGAATGATTGCGGCGCGGACCATGCGATCGACAACTCGAAAAGCTTCGATGAGCTTTACAGGGCCGTCGATCGGCTCGTCCAGGACCTCAGAGCCGTGGAATAGCCCACTCCGCCAGGATATTTTGATAGGCATTCCCGTTTCGGCCCAGCACTCAACTTGAAGACATATTACATTCAAAGCTACCGTCAGTCTTCGAGACCTACAAGGTTGGATCAGCCTGAAATCTGACATTCCCAGTTGAGTGCTGGGGAGTCCTAAAGCTTACAGCTTTACTAATGACCGGGCCGTCAGGCCCGGTCATTATGTTTCTCCCGGTAAATAATCCGGCCATCGGGGATGAGTTCGAAGGTCAGTTCGGCGGTTTTGGCCGGCGTGCCGGCTAGCTCGCAGTTGACGGTAACCGTCAGGGTACCGGGGTTTCCCGGGGCCTGCACGGCATTGACCAGGCTGACGTTGCGGCATTCGGCCTCCTCGTCGAATTTTGGGCCAGGACTTCATTTATTCTGGGTTGCAGCAGCTGCAGAGGCATTTTACACGACTATGATTTCCAGGAAAGGCTGGTTGTACTCCCCCGGTTCTTGCCCCAAAAATTTGCTCCGGGCCACCCGGACAGCCTGTCATATTACAGACCCGTCCACATAGACTATAGTACTAACAAATCTTGGGGGGGATGACCGTTGCGTTCCATGGACAGACGTTTGCCCCAATGGCCCGTTGGTGGGACGGGCTTTCGCCGGAAGAAACCCAGCCGCCGGCTTGTAACGCAAATCGCGGTGGTGGCGGTGTTGCTCCTTACCATTCTCGCCATACGAGACGCCAAATCCCCATGGGGAACGGAAGTGCGGGAAACTCTCCGGTCGGCATTGACTACGGAATGGGATTACGAACCTGTCCTTAATCGCCTGATAGCTTTTGGCTTGCAGACGGTCAGCGTGGACATGCCTTTCTTTGACACCCTGCCGCACCGCGAGAAGAGTCCGGGCGGTGAAGTCACTGAAGTCATGAGTTCGGACGATATGCTAACCCTGCCAGTATCGGGCAAGGTTGCCCGCGGTTACGGCTGGGTGGTCGACCCGCTTGACGATATGGAACGCTTTCACCCCGGCGTCGACATCGCTGCCTCGCCCGGAACGCCGGTTAAGGCCGTGTTGAACGGGAAAGTGGCACGGATTGGAGAGGACCGGGCTTACGGGAATTACATCCTGATCGACCACGGCAACCGCACTTATAGCCTCTACGGGCAGGTGGAGGATATTCAGGTGGCTGTCGGGGACAGCATTTCCGCCGGCCAGGTTATCGCCAAGACCGGAGGCGAGGATGAAACCGGGGAAACAGGCCTGCATTTTGAATTCCGCGAGAACGGGCAACTGATCGACCCACTGACAAAGTTTGACGTGCCTTGATAAAGCGCTGGGCATTGAGCACTGGGCATTTAGAATTAAGCAGCGGAACGGCAAGAATCTAAATCCTAACGCCAAACACTCATAAACACCGGCGCGTTTAGCGCTCAGCTCTTAGATGTCAAATATCAGGACATCGTTAACAGTTTTGGGACCGTAACATCGTTTACATGTCCTACGTTAAGATCCTTGCTCTATCGGGGGAAAACCCCGAACGAATCGCTAAAGGCTTCAGGCTGGAGCCTTCGACTCCTACACGAAACTTCTTTACCGAAGGATGCGCCAACCTCCGGGACGGTCAAGCTGATCCGCTTCATCAGGAGCGATGCAATGCTCGACATCTTCACTGAGCGCTTTCACCTTGATAAAAGTGTCGTGTACGAATACGTGACTGCAACTATCTATGTCAAAGAACAAGTGCTTATCGTTGACTGCCAGGGCCACGAGGTCGCGGTTATCGACTACAAACTACCCTGGATGTAAACGATGTGCTGCTACTTATCACTTAGCATTTAGAGGTGAGAGGACCTTTGGCAGCAACCAAGTGGCATCACTGGAGTTCACCCAATTTCGAATTCTAAATGCCGAGTGCTGAATACCAAAAGCTAAATGGCCAATCCGAAATTTCTTTAATCCCTACACCTTATACCTTACACCTAGACCGGGAGCGGGCAACGTGAAGATCTGTCGCATTCAGGGCATCGCCTTTGAGATCAACAACTGGTTTCTCGCCTTGCTGGGGGTATATTTTGCGGCGGGGGTGCTCGGCAAAGGGCTGATCGCCTTCGCCGTGGTTTTCTTTCACGAGCTTGCTCACGTATGGGCGGCCAGAAAAGCGGGGCTGCGGATCAGCGGAGTTGAACTCCTGCCCTTCGGCGGAGTGGCCAGGGTTTCAAGCGAGCTTATCCTTGACCCTAAAAAGGAAATATTCGTAGCTGCCGCCGGCCCCCTGACAAACCTGTTTCTGGCGGTTCTCGTCCTTGGTCTGGGGCAGTACGGGTACTGGAGCGAAGCCTTCAGCCCCTTCTTTGTACAGTGCAACTTAATGCTTTTCCTTTTTAACTTGTTGCCGGGGCTGCCCCTTGACGGCGGGAGGGTCTTTCGCGCCCGTCTGGCACGGCGGATGAACCTTCCTGAAGCGACCCTGCGCATGGCCCGGTGGGGACAATGCTGGGGTGCCTTGATGACGCTTCTGGGTGCGGCCGGGGTCGCCTTGGGCTTCTGCGGTCTTGATATCGTGGCGACGGGGCTTTTCCTGTTTTACGCAGCGCGCCGGGACGGCCTCGAAGCCCCCTACCTGTATGCCAATCACCTGATCAACAAGGAGCGCGACCTGCAGCGCGCAGGCATCCTCCCCGGAGAAGTGCTGGTCGTCCATGAAGACCTTCCGGTGTGGAAGGTCACCCGCCTCTTTGTTCCCCAGAAGTATCACCTCGTCTTCCTTGTTGACGGGCAGGGCAGGATTGTAGACACCCTGGAGGAAACCCGCGTGGTCAAGACGGTTATCGACGAGGGACCATACGTTCCGGTAAAACTGGTAAAAAAGGGTTTTTAGGCGGAGTAGAGAATAGTTTTTGGAAGCAGTTGATTGTTCGCAAGGTAGGCAATAATAGAGAAAACCGCAGTTATGCTGCATATAGTAATTAGACGCAGCAGGGGAGGAGCACCTTTGTCTGTCCAGCTTGAACACCTTTTGTCAAGGGTTGAAAAACCGGCACGGTATATCGGCGGGGAATACAATGCCGTTCTTAAGGACTGGGATGACGTCAAGGTAAGAATTGTTTTTGCCTTTCCGGATATTTATGAGGTGGGCATGTCCCACCTCGGCCTGCAGATCCTGTATCACGTGGTCAACAGGCGTAGCGACGCCCTGATGGAGCGGGTTTTTGCCCCCTGGGTGGATATGGAGGCGTTAATGCGGCAGCAGCAGGTGCCGCTTTTTGCCCTTGAGTCGCGCCGGCCCCTACGGGATTTCGATATTGTAGCCTTCACCCTTCAGTACGAGCTCTCTTTTTCGAACGTGCTGAATATGCTTGACCTGGCACGCATTCCCCTGTACGCGTGGAAGCGGGCTGAGGACGACCCGCTGGTGATCGCCGGCGGACCCTGCGCTTACAACCCGGAGCCGCTGGCCGATTTCCTGGACGCCGTTTTCCTGGGCGAAGCCGAGGAAGCCTTCGACGAGATTATCAGCGCCTATCAAGCGGCCAAGGAGCAGAGCTTGAGCCGCCGGGAATTATTACTCGCGCTTGGTCGCATTCCCGGCGTTTATCTCCCGTCCTTCTACGCTGTTCAATACGACGACCGGGGACGGGTGGCCGGCATTATTCCTCGTGACCCGGCCGTGCCCCGAAAGGTGGCGAAGCGGGTTGTGGCCGATCTGAATGAGGCGCCTTTTCCGACAAAGCCCATCGTCCCCAACATTAAGGTGGTTCACGACCGGGCTGTGCTGGAGGTCTTTCGGGGATGCACCAGGGGGTGCCGCTTCTGCCAGGCCGGGGTGATTTACAGGCCGGTGCGCGAGCGCGACGTTAACCGCTTGATGGCGCAAGCCGACGCAATTATCCGCAACACCGGTTATGATGAGGTATCCCTGGCTTCCCTGAGCACGACGGATTACTCGGCCATCCGCCCGCTCGTGAGAGAACTGGTGGAGCGTTACGCGGACCGTAAGGTAGGCATATCACTACCTTCCACAAGGGTCGACGCCTTCGCGGTTGACCTGGCCAAGGCCATTCAGGAAGTCCGTAAGTCCGGCCTGACGTTTGCCCCTGAAGCGGGGACCCAGCGCCTGAGGGACGTCATTAACAAGCGGGTGACGGAGGAGGATCTGCTTGCCGCTGTTACGGCCGCCTTCAAGGCTGGATGGCTGCGGGTGAAACTTTATTTCATGCTGGGCCTGCCTACCGAGACGATGGACGATGTCGAGGGCATCAACATCCTGGCGCGCAAGGTGATCGACACCGGCCTGGAGGCGGGAGTTCCCGCAAACAGGTTGAGCGTAACGATAAGCGCGTCGTCCTTTGTCCCCAAGCCGCACACGCCTTTCCAGTGGGAACCGTTCATGCGGGCGGATGAACTGCGCGCCCGCCAGGATTGCCTGAAACGGCGTCTAAAAGGCAGAGGTCTGGTATTTTGCGCCCATGACGTCGAGACAAGCTTTCTGGAGGCCGTGTTTGCGCGCGGCGACAGAAGGCTTGGCGCCGTTCTGGCCAGGGCCCGGGAATTGGGTTGCCGGCTGGACGGCTGGCGGGAATGGTTCAGTCCCGAACTCTGGCGGCAAGCCTTCGCCGATACGGGTTTAACCCCGGAGGAGTTTGCCTACCGCCGGTTTGGCTACGAGGACGTCCTCCCCTGGGATCACCTGGAAGCGGGGGTGTCGAAGGCTTTCCTGGTTGCCGAACATAAACGGGCCCTGGCGGGCGAGACCACAGCCGATTGCCGGGCGGGCCGCTGTACCGGGTGCGGGCTGTGCCCCACGCTGGAAGTGGAACCGCGGATTCCGGGGGTGGCGGTCGATGCGCATCAGGCTTGCCTATAAACAGTGCGGACCGGCCCGTTATCTCGGGCACCTGGACGTTATGCGCGCTTTTGAAAGAGCCTTTCGCCGTGCCGGTTTGCCCCTGGTGTACAGCCGGGGATTCAACCCCCGGCCCAGGATGGTGTTCGCCGCGCCGCTCCCGCTGGGGTTCTGCGGGGGCCAGGAGTATGTCGACGTGGAGCTAGCCGACACGGTAGACCTGGAACAGCTTCAAGAGGCCCTCAACCGGACTCTCCCGGCGGGGTTGGAAGTCTTCAAGGCCAGGAAGGTTCCCGATGTTACCCCGGCGCTTATGAGCATTCTCAACAGCGCGCGCTATACGGCGTGCGGCGAGTTGTCCGGCGAAGCGCAGCCCGAGCGGGTTCGGGATGCTGTTGCTGCGCTGATGGCGCGGGGAGAAGTTTATGTGGAAAGGGAGACCGACAAGGGCCTTAAGAAAAGAGACATTCGCCTGGGGATCAGGAGTCTGCAGGTTAGTGTTAAAGACCGAAGTTTTATGCTGATTATGGAGCTTGCCGCGGGCAGCGGCGGTACCGTCCGCCCGGACGAGGTGTTGATCGCGCTTTCGGAGTTAGCGGGCACTCCCCTTGAGGCTGTCGACGTCTGGCGTACAGCGTTGCTTTCACGCGAGGGAAAGGTCCTCTGGGAGTGCTGACCCAACACTCAATTGAATAGAAACTTGTTAGTTTAGTTTAGATGTAGTTACTTTTCTCCAGCTGAGTTTGGTCAATGATAATCAGTGTCGTATGTTCAGTTGAGTGCTGGGCTGAAAGGTGGGAAAAAGTGCATAAAAAAGAGCTGATTGTGAGTTCGCGTAATAATGTTACCAGGGTTGCCCTGCTGGAAGACGGGGTGCCTATGGAAGTATATATGGAGCCGGTGAGCGATTTCTGCTTGGTAGGAAGCATCTTCAAGGGCAAGGTGGAGAATGTTTTGCCCGGCATCGAGGCGGCTTTTGTCGACGTCGGGTTGGGACGTAACGCCTTCCTGTACGTCAACGACGTGCTGGCGCCGCAGCAGAACACGCACCGCCACCTGTCGATCAAAAACCTGGTGCGTCCCGGCCAGGAGATCATTGTCCAGGTGGCCAAAGACCCTTTGGGGAATAAAGGTCCCAGGGTAACCATGCGGGTTAATCTCCCCGGCCGCTACACGGTGTTGATGCCGACCGTAAACCACATCGGCATTTCCCGGCGTATCGAGAAAGAAGAAGAACGCGAGAGGCTCAAACAACTGATCAACCAGGTGCGGCCCAGCGGCATGGGGGTTATCGTCCGCACCGCCGCGCGTACCGTCGATGAAACGGCCGTCAAAGAGGACATCATCTCCCAGTACAACCTCTGGCAACAAATCCTAGCGCGCGCGGAAACGAGCAAAGCGCCGTCCCTGCTTTACCGGGAGTGTGCCCTGCTCCCCCGGATTATCCGCGACCTCTTTACCGATGAAGTGGAACGGCTGATCGTGGACTCGCAAGCTGACTTCACGCGGGTCATGATGCTCGTCGACCAGATGCCGGAGCGCTTCAGGGGAAAAGTGGTCCTGGAAACGTATTCCGACATCTTCGAGCACTACGGCGTGAAACAGGAGATCAATAAGGCTTTGCAGCGCAAGTACTGGTTGAAATGCGGCGGTTACCTGATCTTTGACCAGGCCGAGGCCCTCACCGTCATCGACGTCAATACGGGGAAGTATACCGGGCATATCGACCTGGAAGACACCGTCTACAAGACCAACCTCGATGCTGCCGTGGAAATAGCCCGCCAGCTCAGGCTGCGCAACCTGGGGGGCATCATCATCATCGACTTCATTGATATGGCCAGGGAAGATCACCGGAACAAGGTGTTAGAGGTGCTGTCCGAGGAGATAAAGCGCGACCGGAGGCGGACGCACATTATGGGGCTTACCCGCCTGGGTCTTGTGGAACTGACCCGCAAAAAGGTCCACCCGAGCCTGGCGGAAATCCTTCTTGATACCTGTCCCCACTGCAATGGCGTGGGTAAGGTAATGACGGACGAGAAATTCGACCTCGCCGTCGAATAGCTGACTTTTAGAGACTGTTGAAAAACGCACGTGGCCTTTTTAGGTATTGCCACCTTTTGAGCTATTTGTGTTGTTTGGGAGCGAAGATAGAAGGGCCTTTTGGGGTCCTGAGAAAAACATTTTACCCCAAGCCGCTCCAGGTTTCATGCGGGTTAGGGGCATGCGTAAGGGACGAATACCGGATCAAGCCCGTCATTGACATCCGCAACCTGTGGCGGAACGGCGAAGAGACGCGGCTTGTAACCGGGAAGGAAAACATCGTTTACGATTACCGGGGCACGGTATATTGCTACTGTCCGCAAACAAACAAGCGTCGTGCGATGGCCTTCGGGGGATTTGAGCAAGATCGGGAAACCCTGAAATACCGTTGTCCGGCCCGGCACTATGGAGTAGCATGCCGGGGGATGGAGCAGTGTTCGGCCACCGGTGGGGTGCGCATTCCCTTGGCGGAGGACCGGCGGATCTTCACGCCCCTGGCCCGCTCCAGTTACAAATGGGAGACAACCTATAACAAGCGCACAGCCGTGGAAAGAGTAAATGCCCGTCTGGATGAGGTCTATGGATTTGAGAAGCATTTCATTCGGGGTTTGCCCAAGATGCGGCTGCGGTGTGCGCTGGCCCTGATGGTAATGCTGGCGATGGCTGTGGGCCGGTTGCGGCAAAAACAGGGAGCGAATTTGCGAAGCCTGGTGCAGGCGGCCTGACGAGATCAAACCGGCGAACAAAGTGCCCCACCGGAGAAAAACCTCAAGAGGCGGGGGATAGGTATGCCCTTTAGCAGGGTTACAAAAGGGTAGAGCAGGTAATTAACCCAATATTAGGTAACACATACAGCGAGAGGCTTCGAAAACATCCGTCTCGGGTTTGAGCATTGTTCTGCCGAGAGTCAAAAACTTTTACAGCGCAAATGCCTCCTTTTAGGTATTGCTTGAAATTTGACCACCTGTATGGTAAAATAACCATTGCGTGAACCGCACGGGGAAGGTATACAAGCGGTGCAAGCCCACCTGGCCCGGCGAGTCCTGAAAAGGGGGAAACGTAGTGTACGCGATTATCGAGACCGGCGGTAAGCAGTACCGCGTCCAGGAAGGCGACCAGATCTTCGTCGAAAAGCTCCCGGCTGAGGCCGGTGAAACGGTGACCTTCGAGCGTGTGCTCGCGGTAGGCAAAGACGACGGCCTGATGGTCGGAACGCCTGTCGTGGAAGGGGCGAAAGTAACGGGCAAAGTGGTCAAGCAGGTACGCGGGCGGAAGATCATCGTCTTCAAGTACAAGCCGAAAAAGAATTACCGCCGCAAGAAGGGGCACCGCCAGCCTTACACCAAGGTGCAGATCGAGAAAATCGAAGCTTAAGTTTGTTTGCATAGAGTTTTTACCCGAGGAGGTGCGTGATCTATGGCACACAAGAAAGGCGTAGGCAGCTCGAGGAACGGCCGCGATTCCGAAGCTAAGCGATTGGGGACCAAGTGCGGCGACGGCCAGTTTGTGACTGCCGGGAGCATCCTGGTTCGCCAGCGCGGGACAAAGATTCACCCGGGACAGAACGTCGGCATCGGCGGTGACGATACCCTCTTTGCCAAGATCGACGGGATTGTTTCCTTCCAGCGCAAGGGCCGCGACAAGAAGCAGGTCAACATTCTACCAGCGGCTTCTGTCTAAGATTGTTTTTTTTGCTTGAAACCAGCCTTAGAGAGGCTGGTTTTTTTTTTACGAAAATATCGGTATGAAAATATGGGACCGGAGTCTGAAGGATATTTAGGTTAAAGTAACCAAAGATATTGAGATAGACCGGTGCCCAGCGCTGCGGCCCAGCCCGGTCCAAGTTCATGTTGCGTTGAACGGAGGAAAAACAAGGTGTGGAAACCCGAAGGATTGATCACGGGGATCGGCAGCATCCCGTTCCTTGAACCCGAGCCGGCGATCGAGATGATCATGCAAACCCTTCCCCGAGCGCCGCACTGGCCCCAGCTCCCCAAGAGGGGGGACATGGAAGGGTTTGTCCTGCAGTTCTTAAGCCCGCTGATCGAATGCGGTATCCTGGCGCGTGACGGTGAAAAGGTGTATTTTGCGACCGAAGACGAAGGCTGGGCCGATGGCCTGGCCCGGTTTTACGCCCTCTACCTCGCGGTGGAGGAAGGGGATGAAGCAGCGCTTGATTCCTTTACCATTCCCGAAGAGGCCGCGGTCGGTTTCTGGGCTTTCCTGCGCCGTCTGGAGGGTGCGGACCCGCCGCCTTACGTTAAGGGTCAGGTCGTGGGTCCGCTGACGGTTGGTTTCCGGCTGACTGATGCCAAGGGGCGGCCGGCCTATTACGACGAGCAGATCCGAGACGTTATCGTCAAAAATCTGGCTTTGCACGCCCGCTGGCAGGCAGGGAAGCTCGGTGGGTACGCCCGTCAGGCGCTCGTCTTCATCGACGAGCCGGGGGTCAGCATCTACGGCCAGTCCACCTATATTACGGTAACACGGGAGATGATCGCGGAAGACTTGAAAACCATAGTTAAAGCGATCAAGGCTGCCGGGGCGAAGGCCGGTATTCATTCCTGCGCCGCCGTCGACTGGGGCATCCTCTATGACGCCGGTCCCGACATTGTAAGCTTTGACGCTTACGAATACTTCAGTTCCCTGATTCCCTTCCGAAGCGAAACGGCGGAGTTTATCGGGCGGGGAGGCGTCCTGGCCTGGGGCATCGTTCCCACTTCGGACAAGGCTTACGGGGAAACGGGAGAAAGTCTGGCCGTCAGGCTGAGCGGCTACTGGAACGAGGCGGCGGGATGGGGAATCGACCCCGCCTTGATCAAGTCGCTTGCCATTGTCACTCCGGCATGCGGGACGGGGAGTCTTGACGAGGCGCTGGCCCGGAGGGTGTACGGACTGCTGGGCGATTTGGGCGGCTTGTTGCAGGGGGGCCGCTGATGGTGCTCTTCGGCCTGGTCGACTACCATATCCATACCTCCCGCTGCGGGCACGCCAGGGGCGAGATTAAGGACTACGTAATGACGGCCGTACAAATGGGTTTTGCGGAAATCGGAATAGCCGATCACATTCCGCTGTACTGGCTGCCTCCCGCCGAGCGCGACCCGCAGCTCGCGATGGCCGACACGGAACTCGCGGCCTATGTCGAAGAAATCCTGGCTTTGCGGAAGATGTTTCCCCAGATCGGGATCAAGCTCGGTATCGAAGCGGATTACGTGCCCGGCCGCGAGGATGAATTAAGGACCATCCTTCAGGCTTACCCGTTTGACTATGTGCTGGGTTCGGTGCATTACATCGACGGGTGGGGCTTTGACAATCCCGACCTCGTGGACGGCTACGCCCGCTACGATCCGGACACTTTGTACGGCAAGTACTTCATGCTGGTCCAGAACGCCGCCAGGTCCAACCTCTTTGATGCCATTGCCCACCCGGACCTGATCAAAAAGTTCGGCTGCCGCCCCGCGGCCGACCTCGGGGGCCTTTATCACGGCACGGCCTGTATGTGCGCCGCCGCCAATATCGCGGTAGAGGTCAACACGGCGGGCCTGCGCGCCCCGGTTAACGAGATCTATCCTTCAAGAACCTTCCTGCGGTACTGCCGCGAGTTAGATGTTCCGGTCATCCTGGGCTCTGACGCTCACGCTCCCGGGCAGGTGGGCGCGGGTTTCTACCAGGCGCTCGAACTCCTCAACGAGGTTGGATATGAGGAGATTGCGCTGTTTGAGGGAAGGAAGAGAAGCAAACTGAAGATCACCACCCGCTGACATCCTCATCAAGAATGTTTGATAAACCCTTTTAAGAACCCTTTCTGGAATGAGAAAGGGTTTTTTTATAACATACAAAAATTTTTTTGCTGGCTGACATTTATTTTGCAGGAGATTTCTGGGGGGCAAAGAATCATTTGTGGTGTAAAGTGGTGCAAAGTGGTGGAAAAACCCCGAAGGGGATTGCGCAGTGTTTATCGGCGAATACCAGCACACGATGGACGGCAAGGGCCGGCTCTTTATCCCGGCCAAGTTCCGCGAGGACCTTGGTGACAGGTTTGTGGTCACCAAGGGGCTGGATCGCTGTCTTTTTCTTTATTCACTGGATGAATGGGCTTTAATGGAAGCAAAGCTGCGCAGGCTCCCGCTGGCAAAGGCCGATGCCCGCGCCTTTGCTCGCCTGTTTTTCGCCGGCGCCGCCGAACTCGAGGCTGACAAGCAGGGCAGGATCCTTATTCCTGCAAACCTGCGCGAATACGCGGGACTGACCAAGGACGTGGCCGTCATCGGCGTCGCCTCCAGGGTGGAAATCTGGGACCAGGGCGAATGGCTGCGCTACTCGGGCGAGGCCGGCGGGTCGTTTGAAGAAATCGCGGAGAAAATAGTGGATCTGGACATCGATCTATAAACGGTAAATGCCCATCAACCCTGCCTTCTTATATGGGCTTATGGGCTTCTGTAAAAGTTCATTCGATCAGATGGTAGTTTTAAACGTTATCGCCTTGTCGCCGCTGCCTGACAAGCGGATGTAAAGCCGGATACGCCAGTGTACTCGGCCCTCAGCACTTAGATTATAAATCGTCCCTTTTCGAATGCCGAAAGCTGAGCACCAAATGCCGATGTGGGATTCCTTGGAGTCCCACTGCCAACATCCAAATTGGGGAGTGTGGCTGTTGAACGAGCAGGCCCTTAATTTCAGCCACCAGCCGGTAATGCCGGAAAAAGTGATTGAAGCCCTGAACGTACGGCCGGGCGGCGTTTACGTGGACTGTACGCTTGGCGGGGCGGGGCACAGCCTGGCCATTTTGCAGCGGATGGGTGGAAAGGGGCTTCTCGTAGGGCTTGATCAGGACCCGGCCGCCCTGCGTGCGGCGACGGCCAGGTTGGCCGGTTTTGCCCGGCAGGTGCGCCTGGTGAAGGCCAATTTCAGCGAAATCAGCCGGGTGCTGGATAATTTGGGAGTCAAAGGAGTGGACGCCGTCCTTTTTGACCTGGGCGTCTCGTCACCTCAGCTCGATGTCCAGGAACGCGGTTTCAGCTACCAGCTTGACGGGCCTCTGGACATGCGGATGGACCCGGAAATGACGGTAACAGCTGCCGACCTTGTCAACGAATTGCCGGAGGACGAGCTCGCAAGGATCATCAGGGATTACGGCGAGGAGCGATGGGCCAGGCGGATCGCGGCCGCGATCGCGGAGGAACGGAGAAAGCAAAGAATTTCCACGACCGCCCAGCTATCGGACATTGTCCGGCGGGCCATTCCCGCGGCAGCCCGCCGTTCCGGGCCGCACCCGGCGCGGCGTACCTTTCAGGCGTTCAGGATCGCCGTCAACAACGAGCTGTCCGTACTTAATGCGGCCCTGACCCAGGCTGTCAAGGCCCTTAACCCGGGAGGGAGAATCGCCGTCCTCAGCTATCACTCCCTTGAGGACAGGATTGTCAAACAGGTATTTCGCGATTTTGCGAGGTCCTGTATTTGCCCGCCGGGGTTGCCGGAGTGCCGCTGCAACAGGAAGCCGCTGCTCAAGGCCCTGACTTCCAGGCCCATTACGCCGAACGAGGACGAGGTGGCACAAAACCCCCGTTCCAGGAGCGCCAAGCTTCGTGTCGCCGAGAAACTGCCCCCATTTGAGAGATGAGAGGTGAGATGTGGGAAGTGGGATATGAGGTTTGGAATTCGCGGAGCGAATTCCTTCAAGCTACTTACCTCTGACTTCGCACATCCCACATCTTTTTAAACAGGCCCTTCTAAAGAGGGACGAGGGTGAATAAGGATGATAGTAGCGCAGGAAAAACCAAATTATTCCTACGTTGAGCAACCAACCCAAACTCAAATCAGGTGGTCACGGCCGCAGCCCGGAATGGGAAGGCGCACGCGCATCCTGCTGACGGCGCTGGTCGTGGGAACCTTTGTCCTGGGGGTTGCGCTTAATCTTTACTGCGCCAGGGTTGTTCAACTCGGCTACAAGGCCGCGATGCTGAAGGCCGAGATAGCCAGGTTGGAGGCCGAAAACCAGAACCTGGAGGTTGCGATTGGACGGCTTGACTCCCTGGAACGTGTCGAGGCTGCCGCTGTTACCCAGCTGGGTATGGTCCAGCCGAGCAAGGAAAACGTCCTGTTTGTTGCGGTGAACCCTGCGGCCATGCCGGATCAGGATCTTCTTCAGGATGATAAGGAGGCCAAGCCGTCGACAATTCAAAAGGAACCGGGCAATCTCGCCGACGCCCGTTACGAAAGCAAGGGACTGCTGGAAATGCTGGTCCGGATTGTTTGCCAATGGGAAGCGAAGGTGAGAGCCGGCTGAGTTTTAAGTTGCCCAATACAACCACATAGTCCGCATCTGGAACTGTACAGGACCGCAGCGGGAACAAAATGGCATAAAAACCCGGCAGGGTTCGGGGCGGCGAGCGGGAATTGGAGGATCGGTATGCTGGCAACAAGCATTGCTATGCGCAAGAGAATTATAACTCTGTTCTTACTTACCGCCACCGCCTTAGGGCTGCTTATATTTCGCCTGGCCTACATCCAGTTTTTTATGGGGGATAAGCTGCGGACCGACGCGCTGGAGAACCGGATGCGCGACATTCCGGTAGAAGCCAAACGGGGTACCATTTATGACCGTAACGGCCGGGAGCTGGTTACGAGTGTGAGTGTGGACTCCGTTTTTGCTATTCCTTCACAGATTAAGCACCCAAGTGCGACGGCGCAGAAAGTGGCCGCCATCTTACAGATGGACCCGGATAAAGTTTATCAACTGGTCACCAAGGAGCAGTCCTTTGTGTGGATCAAGCGCAAGGTGGACTACGAATTGTCCCGCGCCTTGAAGAAAGCCAAGGCCGAAGAGAAGAAGGACAAGGCGCCGGACGTTCTGGACGGGATTGATTGTGTGGAGGAGAGCCGCCGGGAATACCGCAAAGGGACTCTTGCCGCTCACGTCTTGGGGTTCGTGGGTGTCGACAATCAGGGGCTCACCGGCATCGAGAAAGCATTGGATGAAGAGCTTCGCGGTATTCCCGGGCGCATCGTCATGGAGTACGACGCCTGGGGACAGGAGATTCCGACGGCGGAGCACAAATATTTCAAGCCCGTCCAAGGTTACAACCTCTTGCTGACTATTGACGAGACCGTTCAGTATTTCGTGGAGCGCGAGCTGGACCGTATCGTTGACGCCTTTAACCCGGCCAACGCTGTGATTATCGTGATGAACCCCAAGACAGGGGAAATCCTTGGCATGGGCAACCGCCCCAGCTACGACCCGAACAAGTGGAGCGATTACCCGCAAAATATCTGGGACCGGAACCCCGCCATCTGGTACAACTACGAGCCCGGTTCGACATTCAAGATCATCACCCTGTCCTCGGCCCTGGAAGAGAAAACGGTAAAGCCCGCGGACCGTTTCTTTGATCCTGGATATGTCAAGGTCGCGGACCGAACCATAAGGTGCTGGAAGCATGGCGGGCATGGATCGCAGAGCCTGGCCGAGGTCGTGCAGAATTCCTGCAACCCGGGATTTATCAAGATAGGGCTGGACCTTGGCAAGGAGCGCTTCTACAAGTACATTAAAGGTTTCGGGTTCGGTGCTTTAACGGGCGTCGGGCTGCCCGGAGAGGCGCACGGCATTTTGATTCCGGAGAAGAATGTCAAAACCCTGGACCTGGCGACGATGTCCATCGGCCAGTCGATCGCCGTGACGCCGATTCAACTGGTGACCGCGGTGTCAGCTGCGGTCAACGGCGGGAATTTGATCCAGCCTCAACTGGTTAAGGCTGTCACAGACAACAATGGCAGAGTGATTAAAGAGTTTAGACCGAAAATTACCCGCCGGGTGCTTTCCGAACAGACATCAAGGGAACTGGCTGCTTACCTCGAAAATGTTGTGTTAAACGGCACGGGCCGCAATGCCTATATCGAAGGCTACAGGGGCGGCGGCAAGACCGGTACGGCCCAGGTTGTCGGACCGTCAGGCGGGTACGTCAGCGGTAAATATGTATCCTCTTTTGTGGGTTTCGCTCCGGTTGAGGACCCGCGCGCGGTTATACTGGTAATGGTAAGCGAACCGAAGGGCGGGGTTTATTTCGGTAGCCAGGTCGCGGCGCCGTCTTTCCGGGCGGTGATGCAGGACACCCTGCGTTACCTCGGGGTGCCAGAGCAGAAGAATTTGCCGAGGCCCGCGCCCCTTAATCCCTGGGTGCAGGAGGAACCGCCGGCGGAGGTTACGGTGCCCCAGGTCGTCAACCTGCCGCTTAACGAAGCCGTGAACGATTTGCGCTCGGCCGGCCTGAACTTTGTAATTCGCGGGCAGGGGTCGGTCGTTTATGATCAGATCCCGAAGGCCGGAGCCACGGTAAAGGCGGGCACGACGGTCATCCTGGACCTTAAGGCCGGCCCGCCGCTGGAAGGCCGGGTAACGGTGCCCGACGTGTCGGGATTGACAATCAAGCAGGCCGGCGCCCTTCTCGAAAGCCTTGAATTGCGGATGGAGCCGTCGGGTACAGGTGTTGCTTTCAAGCAATCGATAGCCCCTGGACAAAAGATCGATCGGGGAACCATCATTAAAGTAGAGTTCAAGCCTCCGGCGAACGACCCTGAGATAGGGGATTAGGGAGGTGGGTTGATGCAGTTTGCAGAATTGGTTAAGGGACTGCCCGTCCTGGCGGCCGAAGGGGACCTTTCCGTTGATGTTAAAGGTATAGCTTACGATTCCAGGAGCGCGGTTCCGGGCTCTCTTTTCGTAGCCGTTCCCGGGTTTAATGTCGACGGCCACGCCTTTATTCCACAGGCGGCCGCGAACGGGGCCGTGGCTTTTTTGGTCCAGCGCCCCGAGGGTCTTCCTGAGGGTCCTGCCTGGGTGGCCGTTCCCGACTCCCGGAAGGCCTTGGCGGCAGTGGCCGCGCGGTTTTACGGCTACCCTGCCCGCGAACTGCACATCGTCGGGGTGACCGGCACGAACGGGAAAACCACGACCACCTACCTGATGAGGTCAATCTACCGGCATCTGGGTTTTAAGACGGGCCTTATCGGCACTATCCAGTGCCTTATCGACGATCAGGCTGTCCCGGTGGAGAGGACCACCCCGGAATCGCTGGACCTGCAGAGGCTTTTCCGGCGGATGCGTGACGGCGGAGTAACCAGGGTCGTGATGGAAGTGTCTTCACACGCGCTGGCGCTGCACCGGGTTGACCCTGAAAGTATCGACACCGCCATTTTTACCAACCTGACGCAGGATCACCTGGATTTTCACGGGGATATGGAGAGCTATTACGCGGCCAAGGAGCGGCTGTTCCTTGAACAGCGCGCCGGCACCCTGGCCGTGGTCAATGCCGACGACCCTTACGGTTTGAGGCTGAAGGTTTCTTGCAAGGGCCGGGCTATTACGTACGGCCTGCGTTCCGGTGCGGATGTACGTGCGGATGACGTCCGGGTAACCCCAAAAGGGGCGGCCTTCAAGATATCAAGCCCCTGGGGGGAGTTTAAGCTCGGCCTTAAATTTACCGGCCTTTTCAATGTCTACAACAGCCTTGGCGTGACTGCCGCCGCCCTGGGTGAAGGCATCCCCGTGCAGGACATTGTGAACGCGCTGTCAACGGCGCCCGGTGTTCCCGGACGCTTCGAGCAGGTCGACGCCGGTCAGGATTTCACGGTGATCGTGGATTACGCGCATACCCCCGACGGCCTCGAGAACGTGCTCCGGGCCGCGCGGGAGATCGCCCCCGGGCGGGTGATATCTGTCTTTGGTTGTGGCGGTGACCGCGATCGCGGCAAGAGGCCCCGGATGGGAGCCGTCAGCGCCCGCCATGCCGATTTTTCGGTTATTACCTCCGATAACCCCCGGACGGAGGATCCCCTGGCCATCATTGCCGAGATCGAGCCGGGAGTGCGGAGCGCCGGCGGAAGCTACACGGTAGTTCCCGACCGGAGGGAGGCGATCCGCAGCGCTTTGCAGATGGCGAAAAACGGCGACATTGTCGTCATCGCGGGCAAGGGCCACGAGACCTACCAGATTGTCGGCGGAACTAGGTATCCTTTCGATGACCGGGATGTTGCGCGCGCGACGCTGGCAGAAATGGGGTACACGGATTACCATGCTTAGACTGAGCCTGGCGGAAATCGCCGCTGTTACCGGGGGCAAGATTTTACAGGGAGAACCGGGACTTACCCTGGACAGCGTCAGCACCGACTCGCGGCGGATCGGCGGGGGTGAGCTTTACGTTGCCTTGCGGGGACTGCGCTTCGACGGGCACGACTTTGTGGCTGATGCCGCGGTGCGGGGGGCGGCAGCGGTATTGATCCAAAGGGACGTCCCTTTGCCGGGGGAGGTAGCTGCAGTCCGTGTCGAGGACACGCTGCCGGCCCTTCAGGCCTTGGCCAGACATAACCGGCGGGTCTGCGGCGTACCTGCCATTGCCGTCACGGGCAGCACGGGAAAGACGACAGCCAAAGACATGATTGCCGCTGTCCTTGCGGTAAGGTTTAGGGTGCTGGCCACCACGGGCAATTTTAATAACGAGATTGGCGTTCCGTTAACCCTGTTGGAACTGAACGAGAAGCATCAGGCGGCCGTGGTCGAGATGGGGATGCGCGGCCCGGGGGAGATCGCCCGACTGGCGTCGATAGCCGAACCCCACGGGGCGGTAATCACCAATGTCGGCGAAACCCACATTGAACGCCTGGGATCGGTGGAAAACATCGCCCGGGCCAAAGGAGAAGCCCTTGACTTCATCGGTAAGGACGGGTTTGCCCTGCTGAACGCGGACAGCCCTTATCTTGCTGAACAGGCCCAGCGCTGCCGGGGGCGCGTGCGCTTTTTCGGAACTTCGCCGGCCGCCGCCATCCGCCTCCTGGCTTATCAGCATGCAGACGGGGGTTCCCGGAATGTCGTCAGCGTCGACGGGCATGAATACCGGCTTGAATTGCCTGTTCCCGGACGCCACAACGCCGTTAACGCCCTGGCGGCTATCGGGGCCGGCCTGGAAATGGGCATGGACTTTGCGTCCATCCAGCAGGGCCTGAGCAGACTGCAGCTTTCGCCGATGCGCCAGGCTATCGTAGACCTGGGGGGAGTCACCGTACTCAACGACGCATACAACGCCAACCCCGCTTCGATGCGGGCGGCCCTGGCCGTGCTCAAGGAAATGGCCGGAACAAGGCCAACGGTGGCGGTACTCGGCAACATGTTCGAGCTCGGGGAGCGGGCGCAAGCGGCGCATTACGAAGTCGGAGAGGCCTGTGCACGTGAAGGTGTCGGCTACTTGGTCACGGTCGGTAACCTGGCCCGGGAAACAGCGCGGGGGGCGCTCGAAAACGGCATGGCTGAAGACAGGGTTCGCCCGTGCGCGGATAACGAGGAAGCGTTGAACGCCCTGAAAGAACTTCTTAAGGGACATGAGTTCGTCCTAGTTAAGGGTTCCCGGGGGATGAAAATGGAAACTGTCGTGGCCGGCCTGGAACAGTGGGCCACGGGGCAAGAGGTGGAAACACCGTGAACCTGGTGTTGCTCGCCGGGGGGATTGCGTTGGTGGCGACTATCCTTACCGGACCCTTTTTCATACCGACCCTGCGCTGGCTGAAGTTCGGCCAGCACGTTCGTTCAGACGGGCCCCGCTCACACCTGAAGAAGGCCGGTACCCCCACAATGGGGGGGATCATGTTTCTTTTCGGGATTACGGCGGCGATACTAGCGGTCATCGCTCTTTACCGGGGCACGCCGAATTTGAGCGGATTGAAGGAAGGGCTGGTTGTCCTCCTGGTAATGCTCGGTTACGGGGCGGTAGGGTTTATTGACGACTTTCTCAAGATCGCCCTCCGGCGCCCCCTGGGCCTCAAAGCCCGTCAAAAACTGCTGGGGCAAGTGGTTGTGGCTGTCATCCTGGCCGTTGTCACTGTGTTCTTTCTAGGGAGAGGCACCGACCTGGTCATTCCTTTCAGCGGTTTCCTGCAGCCGGGGGGCATCAGCATAGACCTGGGCTGGTGGTTCTTCCTCGGGTTTACCGTCCTCGTCCTTCTCGGTTCGGCCAACGCCGTCAACCTTACCGACGGCTTGGACGGCCTGGCCGCGGGCGCCACGGCCATTACGGCGTTTGCCTTCGCCCTCATCGCTATCATTGTCGACAAAACCTGGGTGGCCGTCGTTTTAGGAGCCATGGCCGGCGGATGCCTGGGGTTCCTTTATTATAATCGTTATCCCGCCCGCGTTTTTATGGGCGATACGGGTTCACTGGCCCTGGGAGGCGGGCTGGCGGCGGCCGCCGTGTTGACACGGAGCGAGCTTTTCCTGATATTCATCGGCGGTATCTACGTTATGGAAACCCTGTCCGTGATGGTGCAGGTGTTTTCTTTCCAGGTCTTTGGCCGGCGGGTTCTCCGGATGGCCCCTCTCCACCACCATTTTGAACTGATGGGCTGGACGGAAACACGGGTCGTTACGACCTTCTGGCTGATAGGCCTGCTTACGGCCATCATCGGCCTGCTGGGACTATACCGGCTCGGGTGAGAGGTGGGAAGTGGGAAGCAGGAAGTGAGAAGTGGGAGTTTCTCACCTCTCACCTCTCACTTTCAGTCATTGCAAAGACGATGATGCAGGTTATAGAGTACCTTTTAAGCATCTGGCATAGTATCTAGATTCTTATTCCTTAACCCGTTGCATTGGCTTTTGCAACGCTCTACTAGCTAACGAGGTGACAGCATGGATCTCGCAGGCCTTAATGTACTGGTGGTGGGGGCTGGCAAGAGCGGTCGCGCCGCCAGCCGTTTTCTGGTTTCCAAGGGAGCCCGGGTCACGCTGACCGACGCTAAGGGGGCCGACGCTTTTGCAGGTATCCAGGAGGAGGCCCCCGGTGTCGAACTGGTCCTGGGGGCCTACCCGCAGGTTGAGCCCGGGCGCTGGGACCTGGTCGTTGTCAGTCCCGGGGTGCCGGTAACGGTTGAACCCGTCACCGCTGCCCGCGCGGCCGGCATCCCCGTCATCGGGGAGCTCGAACTGGCCTGGCGGTTTTGTCGCGCTCCCGTCGTCGCCATCACGGGCACCAACGGCAAAACGACAACGACCGCCCTCGTGGGGGAGGTCTTCCGGCACGCTGGGAAAAACACGCTGGTTGCCGGGAATATAGGCGTGCCCTTTATCAGCGGGGTGGAGCGGTACGGGCCCGGGGACGTCGTTGTGCTGGAGGTTTCCAGTTTCCAGTTGGAGACAGCGCCTACATTCCGGCCCCGCGTTGCGGCGATTCTGAATATCACTCCCGACCACATCGACCGGCACCGCTCCCTGGAAGCGTACATTGAGGCCAAGGCCGCTATCTTTAAGAATCAGACGCCGGATGATTATACCGTCCTTAATTACGACGATCCCATAACTGCCGCGCTTGCTTCTCGCTGCTCCGGGCAGGTCATATTTTTCAGCAGGCGACATAGGCTAGAACAAGGTATTTATCTCCAGGAAGGCCAGATAATGACTGCGGGTTCCCGGGGCTCCTACAGGATCTGTCCTGCCGGGAGCCTGCGCATACCCGGCGGTCACAACCTGGAAAACGCGCTCGCGGCTGCGGCCGCAGCCTGGGTGATGGGTGTAAGGCCGGATGTTATCGGTGAAGCCCTAACCGGGTTCAGAGGGGTCCCTCACCGGCTGGAGGAGGTCGGGATGGTTAACGGCGTCCGTTACATCAACGATTCCAAGGGAACCAACCCCGACGCTGCCATCAAAGCCCTTGAGGCTTTCCGGGAACCGATTGTCCTGATCGCCGGCGGGCGGAACAAGGGCAACAGCTTTCAAGAATTTGCCGCCCGTTTCCCCGGCAGGGTACGGGCTCTGGTTGTACTCGGTGAAAGCGCGGAAGATATCGCCCAGGCCGCCAGGGAGCAGGGACTTGAAAGGATACTGCGGGCGGCCGACTTGAAAGATGCGGTCAGGCTGTCCCGCGACAACGCCGAACCCGGTGACGTGGTCCTGCTTTCGCCAGCCTGTGCCAGCTGGGATATGTTCAAAAGTTATGAAGAGCGCGGGGACCTGTTTCGTGAAATCGTCAAGAGGATGGCTGCCGAAGGGTGACAGAAGGGGAGAGGAATGATGCGGCCGAAGAAGGGGGCGCCCGACTTCCTGCTATTTATCACGGTGCTGATGCTGCTCAGCATCGGCGTTATCATGGTATTGAGCGCGAGCGAGTACAGTACGCTGGTGCGATACCACGACAGCTTTTTGTTTTTTAAACGGCAGCTGGTCTGGGCCGTCCTGGGACTGACGGCGATGTTTGTCGCCATGAATTTCGATTACTGGCGGCTGAAGCAGTATGCCGGCTGGATGCTGGTGGGGGCGTTCCTACTCTTGCTCCTGGTCCTCATCCCGGGGGTCGGCGTGGAGTCACACGGCGCCAGGCGCTGGATAGGGGTGGGGAGCTTCACCTTCCAGCCGTCGGAACTGGTGAAGCTCTGCGTTATCACCTTTACGGCCTTCGGGCTTGCCAAGAAGAGGGACCAGATACGCTCCTTCACCAAAGGGGTGCTGCCCTTCCTGATCGTGGCCGGACTGGCCGGCGGGCTGATTCTGCTGCAGCCCGACCTCGGAACGGCAATGACGCTTGTCGGCACGGTTTTCCTGATGCTTTTTGCGGCCGGGACCCCGATGCGTGTTCTGGGGAGCCTGGGGATTATCGGTGTGGCTCTGGTGGGGGCGGCCATTTATTTTGAGCCTTACCGGCTGAAAAGGTTACTGGCTTTTCTTGATCCCTGGCAGGACCCCCAGGGCAGCGGCTTCCATATCATCCAATCTCTTTACGCCCTGGGGTCGGGAGGACTGTTCGGCACCGGGCTTGGGCAGGGCAAACAAAAGTTCCTCTACCTCCCCGAACAGCACACCGACTTTATCTTTGCCGTTATCGGGGAAGAACTGGGTTTTGTGGGCGCCACGTTGATCATCATCCTGTTTATGCTCTTTGTATGGCGCGGCCTGCGTATTGCCGTGGCCTCCCCGGACCCCTTCGCCAGCCTGCTGGCGACCGGTATCACCGGAGGCATTGTGCTGCAAGCGATTATCAACATCGGGGTCGTAACCGGCAGCCTGCCGGTCACCGGAATCACCTTGCCGTTTATCAGTTTCGGCGGCACTTCACTACTGTTTACCCTGATAGGAGTAGGTATCTTGCTAAACGTATCGAAATATGCAGTTAACAGGTGAGGTGTTGCCGGGTGCGGGTAGTGTTAACGGGCGGGGGGACGGGCGGGCATGTTTATCCGGCCCTGGCCATTGCCGGCGGCATTATGCACCGGCACCCCGACAGCGAGATACTCTATATCGGCGCCAGCCACGGGTTTGAGTCCGACATCGTTCCCAAGGCTGGTTATTCCTTTTTTCCCATCCCCGTCAAGGGGTTAGAGCGTAAGATTTCGCTGCGTAACATCCTGGCCGCGTGGCAGGCAGGGAAAAGTTACGCCCTGGCCCGCGCCAAGATTGCCGAGTTTAAGCCCCATGTCGTCGTCGGCACGGGGGGATACGTATGCGGCCCGGTCGTGCTCGCCGCCGTCCACCTGGGAATTCCCACCTTGATTCACGAGCAGAATGCCCTGCCGGGGCTGACGAACAGGCTTCTGTCACGTTACGTTACCAAGACCGCGCTGGCCTTTATGGATGCTTACAAGTACTTCCCGTCGCGCGCCCGGGTTATCCTGACAGGCCTTCCCGTAAGGGCGGAGATCCTCCGGGCCGACCGCAGGGAAGCCCGGGAGCGGCTGGGACTGGGTGACCTGTTTACCGTCATTTCTTTCGGCGGCAGCCAGGGGGCACGGACGCTCAATAACGCCTTCCTCGAAGTGCTGCCCCTTTTGGCCCCCGACGTCCGCTTCCATTTTTTTCACGCAACGGGTCCCGCCGGTTACCGGGACTTCCTGGCCGGGCTGGAAAACCGGGGTTTTAACTCTCAAAAGAACGGCAGGGTTGTTGTCGCCTCTTATTTTTATAACATTCCCGAACTCCTTGCCGCGGCAGACCTTGTCGTCTGCCGCGCCGGAGCCTCGACGTTGGCCGAGGTCACCGTCCTCGGGCTTCCCAGTATCCTCATCCCGTATCCTTTCGCTACCGGCAATCACCAGGAATACAACGCCAGGGCCCTCGCTGACCGGGGCGCTGCTTTGCTGATCAGAGACAGTGAGGTTACCGGCCGGAAAATCGCCGCCCTTATTAAAGGTCTGGAAGGTGACCGGGCGAGGCTGGAAAGCATGCGAACAGCGAGCAAGCAGCTCGGTAAGCGTCGTGCCCTGGAAAATTTGCTGGATGCCGTGGATAGTATCGCCAGTTGTGACCGTTGAAAGACTTTGCCTGATTTGTCAGCCTAGCACTCAATCCGTTATATGAAGATATTTCGATTAACGGAAACATTGGTTAGGGCACATCCCTGTACTTTGCAGAGGCTCATTGAGTGCTGGGTTACGTACAACCTAAAGCAATTAAGCGTTAGGATACAGAGGTTCGGGATTCGGCTTAATGCTTATGCCTTAGAGGCCTTTCTCGTCATGCCCGTTTTAAACGGTCGCTGGGTTACCCTGTTGAATGATTTGTCGTCTCACTCAAATGTCACTATACTTGTTTTGTGGGGCCTGTGGACAAGGTCCGGTAACACCTTACTCGGCACTTTGCATACTATATGTCGAGCAGGCGCCCCGTCAGGAAGGAGAGAGTGTTTGTGCCTTTGATTCCCCCACGTGTACACTTTATCGGGATCGGCGGGGTGGGCATGAGCGGTATAGCCAGGATACTCCTTGACACCGGTACGGCGGTAAGCGGGTCGGATCTCAAGAAGTCTGTGGTTACCGATCAGCTGCAAGCTAAGGGTGCGCAGGTCTTCTACGGGCACTCCCCTGCAAACATTGATAACGCCGATGTCGTCGTAGTATCTTCAGCAGTGCCTCCTGACAATGTGGAGGTGGTGGCGGCGAGACGCCGGGGGATCCCAGTCATTCCTAGAGCCGAAATGTTGGCCCGCCTGATGCGCCGGCAGAGAGGTATAGCCGTTGCGGGGGCCCACGGGAAGACCACAACCACCGCCATGGTGTCTCTGGTCCTCGAGCGTACAGGGCTGGACCCGATAATTGTTATCGGAGGTGAATTGCCTGAGATCGGGGGAAACGCTAAGGCGGGGAAAGGCGAATATCTGGTGGCGGAAGCCGACGAAAGCGACGGGTCCTTCCTGCTCCTTGACCCGGAGATCGCTGTTGTCACCAACGTGGAGAACGACCACCTTGACTATTACCGTACCGTAGCAAACATCGAGGAGACGTTCCGCCAGTTTATCAGCCGTATACCTCCCGCAGGCGTAGCCATATTGTGCGGTGATGACCTGTTTTTGAACCGCCTTGCCGCAGAGGCGTTCGTTCCCGTACAAACTTACGGCTTTAATCCCGACGCGGATTATCGCCTGGCAAACCCGGTGCTCAGCGGCTTAAATTCCGAAGCTGACGTGTTCTTGCGTGGGGACTTTCTTGGACGGCTCTGCTTGAGCGTCCCGGGACGGCACAACCTGCTCAACGGCTTGGCTGCGATTGCGGTTGGGATGCGCATAGGCTTGAGGTTTGACGAAGTGGCGCAAATACTGCAAGGCTTCCGCGGGGTCAAACGGCGTTTTCAAATCCTCGGCGATGTGGGCGGTGTCCGGGTGGTTGACGATTATGCCCATCACCCGACCGAGATCAGGGCAACGCTCGCCGGAGCCCGGCAGACCGGCCCGCAACGTTTGATTGCCGTTTTCCAGCCGCATCGGTACACCAGGACACTTTTTCTGCATAAAGAGTTTGGCGCAGCCTTTCAAGATGCCGATGTTGTTATCGTTAACCGGATTTACAGCGCGGGTGAAAAACCCATTAAGGGGATCAGCGCGAAACTAATCGCCGACGAGATCAGAGACTGTTCGGGCAAAACCCCCATCGAGCTCGATACCCAGGAGCAAATCGTCAGTTACCTTGCTTCAGTCGTTAGGCCCGGCGACCTGGTTATCACCTTGGGGGCGGGCGATATATGGAAGTCCGGTTTGGCGCTCGTTAAACGCTTAAGCGGTTTGGGGGGATAAACGTGTCGTTCGATCCTGGCCGGGAGCTTGTGATTAAAGGCAGGGTAGCGCGCGATGAGCCGATGGCCCGCCATACGACGTGGCGCATCGGCGGCCCGGCCGACTTGTTTATTGAACCCCGGGGAGTCGACGACCTTACCCGTGTCCTCGAGTTTGTGCATCGGTACGACTTGCCGCTGACCGTGATCGGCAACGGTTCCAATGTCCTGGTGGGGGACGGCGGCATCAGGGGAGCGGTCGTTAAGATCGGCCAAGGAATGAGCGGTATCAAGGTGGAAGGGAATGCTATACGTGCCGAGGCCGGCGCCAAGCTCGCGCAGGTAGGGTCAGCGGCCCTGAAAGCCGGTCTGGGCGGCCTCGAATTCGCTGTCGGCATCCCGGCTTCGATCGGGGGCGCGGTATTGATGAACGCCGGGGCCAATGGCCGGTCTATGGGCGATCTCGTTGACGAGGTAACTATCGTCTATTACGACGGAAGGCTTTGCCGAAAAAGCAGCAAGGAGTGTGCCTTCGGCTATCGTCACAGCCAGCTGCAGATAGAGCCTGCCATCGTAGTGGAAGCAATTCTACAATGTTATCCCAAGAGCCGGGATCTCATCAAAGAAGAAATAGAAGCTTGTATGCTCAAACGTAGGAACACGCAGCCGTTAGAATATCCCAGCGCGGGCAGTGTCTTCAAAAACCCTCCCGGAGATGCTGCGGGCCGGCTGATTGACCTGGCCGGCGCCAAGGGGATGAGCGTGGGCGATGCGCAAGTTTCGGAAAAACATGCCAACTTCATCATCAACCGGGGAACAGCAACGGCGCGTGACGTGCGAGAGTTGATTGAAAAAGTCAGAGCACTTGTCAAAGAAAAGTTCGGCATGGAACTGGAACTTGAGGTGAGGCTTTTGGGTGAACATTAGGCGGGGTGACATATGCGGAGGATTGTCATCAAAGGTGGCAACCGCCTAACGGGGACTATTCGTGTCAAAGGCGCTAAAAATGCCGTACTTCCTATTCTTGGAGCCAGTCTTCTCTGTCCGGGAGTTAGTATCATCCGTGACGTGCCGAGGCTGAGAGATGTAGAAGTCATGCTGCGGGTCCTGGAACACCTCGGGGCACAGGTAGAGTGGCGAGACGGCGTCCTTGCCGTTGACGCCTCCAGGGTGAAGCCGCTCGACGGGTCTGAAGAATTGATGCGCCGGCTGCGTGCCTCCAATCTTGTTCTGGGTCCGCTCCTGGGACGTTTCGGGCGGGTAAGAATTTCGCAGCCGGGAGGGTGCAATATCGGTTCCCGTCCGATGGACCTGCATATCAAAGGGCTGAGGGTTCTCGGTGCCCGAGTTTCGGAAAAGAGAGGGTATATAACGGCCAGTGCTTCCGAACTGGTCGGAGGCGAAGTCCATCTCGACGTCCCTAGTGTCGGCGCTACGGAAAACATCATGATGGCGGCAACCCTGGCCCGGGGCACAACGGTAATCCGCAACGCCGCCAAGGAGCCTGAAATCGTCGATCTGCAGAACTTTCTTAACAAGGCCGGAGCAAAGATCAGGGGCGCCGGCACCGGCGAAATTAAGATCGTCGGGGTTAAGGAACTCGTGCCCTGCGATCACAGCCTCATCCCCGACCGCATCGAAGCCGGCACGAACCTTGTGGCGGCGGCTATTACGCGGGGCGATGTCACTGTCACCAACGTCATCCCTGAACACGTCGAGCCGGTTATCGCCAAACTCCGCGAGGCCAGAGTGGACGTTACGGTTACCAGCGACACCATACGCGTACGAGCTCCCGAAAGACCCAAAGCAGTGGATATCAAGACGATGCCCTATCCGGGTTTCCCGACCGACATGCAGCCCCAGATGATGGCTTTCGCCTGTCTGTCGAGCGGCACGACCGTGATCACGGAAACGATTTTTGAAAACAGGTTCAAGCATGTACCCGAACTGCGCCGGATGGGGGCCAGAATTCACATCGAAGGACAGACGGCCATTATTCACGGCGTAGCGAAACTGTTTGGTACGCACGTTCAGGCGACCGACCTCAGGGCCGCCGCTGCCCTGGTTCTTGCCGGACTGGCGGCTGACAACACGACGGTTGTAGAGGACCCTGGACACCTGAACCGAGGATACGAGGATCTGGTCAACCGTTACAAAGCTCTAGGAGCCGACATTGAAGTAGAGGAGGATTGACGCCTCCTCTTTTTGGTTTACCCTTGGACAAGATTTAAGCCCCAGCGTATAATCAAGCTAGTAAAAAGAAGTGAGAGGCCAGAGGTAAGAGTGGGATTCGAAGGAATTCGCTGGGAGCGAATTCCTAAATTATGCCTTGGCTCCGGCTGGCTGGTTTCCGCGCTAACTTTCTTTCGGGGGGGGCGTGCTGGTGACCCGGCCGAACTGGTGTGAAACGTTTTTTTTTGTTGTTCTGATTTTGTTAGCCGTTTTCATTCTGCTCCGTTCTTCTCTCTTTGAAGTAAGATGCGTCACCGTGCTTGGGAACCGTATGCTGGCCCGGGAGGAAGTCGTTAAGACAGCGGGAATACCCTTGGGGGCCAATATCTTCCGTGTGCAACTGGGTGAAGCCGAGCGGCGCGTCGAAACGCTCACTGTGGTAAAAGAAGCTAGCCTCAAGCGTCATTTGCCTGGAACCATTGAAATATCCATAACCGAGCGCACGCCGGTAGCTCTGGTCGAAATGAAGGGCCAGTTCTGGTCCGTTGACAGCGAGGGCGTGCCGCTTCGCCGGGAGCAACTCAGCACGCAGGAGTTGCCGCTCCTTACAGTCGGCGGCGGCGAGAAGCGCCTGTCGGGAAAGGGCTTGAGGACGATATCGCTGCTTCCCTCGGAGGTCGTGCGCGAGTTTTCCGAGGTTCACGTAAGCAAGGAGCAGAGAGTGGTGGCTTACACGCTTGAGGGGTTTGAAATCCGCCTGGGGGAGGCACAAAACCCCCGGGAACAGGGATTAATGTTGATAGAAATCCTGCAATCGGTGCGCAAGGGCGGCCGGGCTGTTTCGTACATAGACCTTTCTGACCCGCGGAAGGCGGTGGTGATGTATGCCGACCAGTGATCAATCGTCCAGGACAAAACAGGTTTACTGGGGACTTGCCATTGTGGGGCTGATCCTGGGCCTGATGATTTCGACGCAGTTTCGTTATGCCCGCGAGATCGCTCTTAATATCACGATTCAGCGGGCCCAGCAGTTGACCGACGAGATTCATGCGGCCACCGTGCAGCGCGACCGGCTCCAGAATCGGGTGGAAGAACTGCGGCACAAGATGGATCAGGTGGCGGCCAACCCCGAACTGAGCCGTTTAAGGGAGACCCTTGATAAGACGAAAATGCAGGCCGGGTTGATCACTCTCACCGGCCCCGGAGTGGAAGTAACGCTGAACGACAGCGTGGTGGCGCTCCAACCGGGACAGGACCCCAACCTCTATGTCCTTCACGATGAGGATATCCTACGGGTCCTCAACGAGTTGCGGGCCGCCGGCGCGGAAGCATTGGCCATCAACGGGGAAAGGCTTTTGGCGACCAGCGAGGTGCGCTGTGTGGGACCCACGGTCCTTGTCAATAAGACCAAGCGCTTGGCGCCGCCCTATGTTATCACCGCCATCGGCGATCCCAACACCATGGTCGCTTCACTGAAAATGCCCGGCGGCGTCCTCGATGTCTTACAGTTCTGGGGTATCCAGGCCTCTGTAAAGAAGGCCGACCTGGTAACCGTGCCGGCCTATTCCGGGGCGACCAACTTCCAGTATGCCCGTCCCAGTGGAGAGGGGGTAAACAATGCCTCTGACTAAAGGGTTCGCCATTTCTATCGTTGCTTTAATTCTCGGGCTTCTAATGGCCTTTCAGTTCCGCACACACCAGCTGCCTGTGACGGTGATTCCGACGGACAGGGCTCAGGCCCTTACCCAGGAATTGAAGGAACTCCACAAGGAGCTTAATGCCCTTTCAGTTGAGGCGAACGACCTGGAAGCCAAGCTCCTGAAGGCACAGAAGGGTGTCGAAGAAGCCCGGGCGGCGCTCGACAACGAAATAACCAAGAACAACATGCTGGCCGGTCTGGTTCCCGTTAAAGGACCGGGTGTGGAACTTGTCCTGCGGTACGCTCCGCAAGATAAGCCCTCGACGCATCTGTTCACTCTGCGTGATGAGGACCTCCTCCGCGTAGTCAACGAGCTGCGCGCGGCGTCGGCCGAAGCCATCGCCATCAATGACCAGAGGATTGTCGACATCACGGAAATCAGGCTGGCCGGATCGTATATCAACGTCAATCTCACCCGAATCGTTCCGCCGTACCGGATCGTCGCCATCGGCAACCCTGAGGAACTGCGCAAAATGCTGGAAATGCCCGACGGGGTGGTGCCTACTTTCCATGACTGGGGTATAGACGTCGAGCTTAAGACCGTCGACGAAATAGAGATCCCGGCCTACCAGGGAAACCTGGAAAAGCGTTTTGCCAGGCCTGCAACAAAAGGGGGAGGAGCGTAAAAGCGTATGTGGATGAGTATTTGGCTGGCGGTCATCGGGCTGGCGGCGGGAGTGGTTATAGGGCTGAACCTTCCTTTATTCCTGCCCCAGTTCTATAGCAAATACCTCGGGATTGCCATTCTGGCCGCGCTCGATTCAGTGTTCGGCGGCATCAGGGCCGCTATGGACGACAGGTTTGACAATTTGGTTTTTCTGTCGGGGTTCGTCGGCAATGCGCTCGTGGCTGCTCTACTGGTCTTCATCGGAGACCGGCTGGGCGTGGACCTTTATATTGCAGCCGTTGTCGCTTTTGGCGTGCGCCTGTTCCAAAACCTGGCTATGATCAGACGCCGGCTAATTCATAGATAAATTTTAGAAGCCGCAAAAGGAATGTTGGGGCAGATGTTGAATTTTTCTCCAAATGAGGCTTCCAGTTTCCGCTGCAATATAATAAGGAGGAGCGGCATGATTGAGTTAGAACTTGACAACACGAGCCTCGCCAATATCAAGGTTATCGGTGTCGGTGGCGGCGGGAACAACGCTGTTAACCGGATGATTAGCGCCGGTCTTAAAGGGGTCGAGTTTATCGCCGTCAACACCGATGCCCAGGCTTTAGCGATGTCGCTTGCTCCGGTCAAACTGCAGATAGGCGCCAAATTGACTAAAGGCCTGGGGGCCGGGGGTAACCCCGAAGTGGGTGAAAAAGCGGCGGAAGAAAGTCGCGACGATATCGTGCAGACCTTGAAGGGAGCCGACATGGTTTTCGTGACCGCCGGGATGGGGGGCGGAACGGGTACCGGGGGTGCTCCCGTCGTCGCCCAGATTGCGCGGGAGATTGGGGCTTTGACGGTCGGCGTGGTCACCAGGCCCTTCACTTTCGAAGGGCGTAAACGGTTTCAACAGGCGGATAAAGGGATAGAAAACCTGCGCGGGCGTGTGGATACCCTGATCACCATCCCCAATGACAAGCTTCTTCAGGTCATTGACAAGAACACGTCGGTGATTGAGGCCTTTAGAATCGCTGATGACGTTCTCCGCCAGGGCGTCCAGGGCATTTCCGACCTCATCGCCGTTCCCGGGTTGATCAACCTTGACTTTGCCGACGTTAAGACGATCATGAAGGAGACCGGCTCCGCCCTGATGGGCATTGGGACAGCCAGCGGTGAGAACCGCGCGGCCGAGGCGGCGAGGATCGCCATTTCGAGCCCGCTCCTGGAGACCTCGGTCAACGGGGCCAGGGGCGTGTTGCTTAACATTACCGGGGGATCATCCCTGGGGCTGTTCGAGGTCAACGAAGCCGCGGAAATCATCTCCCAGGCCGTAGACCCGGATGCCAACATCATCTTCGGCGCCGTGATCGACGAGACGCTTAACGAAGAGGTCAGGGTGACCGTTATCGCCACCGGTTTCGAGTCCCAGTTCGGGCGCCGCAGGGATGAGGACGTTCCGCTCAAGACCGTGCAGAGGCAAGCGGATGTGGACATCGAGATTCCGGCCTTTCTTAGAAGAAGCCGATAAACGTTATAAAAATGCGAAAGAGGTAAAATAAATATTTCTGTCCCGGACAAAGAATGACAAGGTCTAAAGCCCTGGTTCATTATAATTGGAACCAGGGTTTCTAATTTCTGTCATACGGCTGTGGGGCAGGCATATAAATGTAGCACACCGGGGGGCGGAAGGGAGATGACCTATACAGTTTACCTTGATGAAATATTTATCGGCAATGTGGTCATGAACTTCGCCATCCTTTGGCTCACCGCACGCTTCAGCCTCTGCCGTACGAACAAGTGGCGCCTGGCGGCCGCAGCAGCGCTGGGGGCTTTCTATGTCGTTACGCTTTTTGTCTTTCCCCTGTACGAGTTTACCTCTCTTCCGGCCAAGCTGGGGTTATCCTTGGCGATGCTCGTCGTTGCCTTCGGTTTGCTGCCCTGGCGCAAGCTCTTGACCTGCGGAGTCATTTTTTTTATATGTTCTTTCGCCCTCGGCGGGCTGGTCTTCGGCTTGAGCTACCTTTTCGGCGGCACCGGGACCGCTGCGGGATTGGGGCCGGCATTCAGTTTTCCTACGCAATTCTTCTGGCCCGTTATCATTGCCGCGCTTACGGCGGCCTGGCTGGCGGGCCGAACGGGCGCCGTGTTCCTCCGGCGCAGGCATTTGAAGGGGCTTTTTCAGGTTCCTGTTAACATTCAATTGTACAACCGTCGCCTTTCAGTCGATGCCTTGATTGATACGGGCAACCAGCTCTCCGATCCGGTGTCCAAGGCCCCCGTGATTGTTGTCGAATATGACGCTGTCAAAGCACTTCTGCCCGACCGTGTCCGCCAGCTTTTGGACAGCGGGGCCGAACCAGATTTCCCGGCCCTGATCGGTGCCCTGGAGTCAACGAAACTAGCCACCCGTTTCCGCCTGATACCTTTTCAGTCTCTGGGACGGGTAAATGGGTTGCTGCTGGGTTTCCGGCCCGATCAGGTTGAAATCCTGGTAGGCGGTGAGATGCTCAGGGTCAAGGAAGTGATCGTCGCTGTCTACCAGCGGCGCTTAAGCCCCGAGGCCGCTTACAGGGCGCTTCTGAACCCCCGGGTGCTTGAAGCCGCCCCCGGGTTTCTGTAAGCAAGAGGTGCCGGGAGTTGTAGGATGCAAAGGGTGTTGTCAGGACCTTTCTTTTGAACGGTCTTGCAGGAAGGGGGATTCCGTTGCGGCTGCTTAAAACCCTTCGATTCTTGATCAGCGAGCTGTGCAAGCGTTTGCGGGCCCGGTGGACCCCGGGACGGGAAGTGCACTATGTAGGGTCCAGCGAAGCGCTTCCCCCGCCGCTGTCCCCCGACGAGGAAACGGGTTTGATCGGCCGCCTCGAAGCCGGCGATGACGGCGTGAGGCCTACGCTGATCGAACGGAATCTGCGACTGGTGGTTTACATCGCCCGCAAGTTCGAAAACACCGGCGTGGGGATCGAAGACCTGGTCTCCATCGGTACGATCGGGCTGATTAAGGCTGTCAACACCTTTGACCCCCAGAAACGCATCAAGCTTGCCACCTATGCCTCGCGCTGCATTGAAAACGAGATCCTGATGCACCTGCGGCGCAACAGCAGAACGCGTACCGAGATCTCTTTCGAGGAACCGCTGAACGTCGACTGGGACGGGAACGAATTACTGCTTTCGGATGTCCTGGGCACCGACAACGACATTATTTACAAGAACCTCGAAGAGGAGGTCGACCGTAAGCTGCTCCGCCTGGCCCTGTCCCGGCTTTCTGGCCGGGAGCGCAAGATCATGGAGCTGCGCTTCGGCCTGACCAACGGGGGCGCCGAAAAGACGCAGAAAGAGGTCGCCGACCTCCTTGGCATTTCCCAGTCCTACATTTCACGCCTGGAAAAACGCATCATCAAGCGGCTGCGGAAGGAGATGTGCCGGCTTGGATAGCGTTCGGCTTTGGTCATGTTGCGCAAGATAGAGCAACAGAGGATTAACGTAAGACAACTCTTGAAGAAGCTGGTCTTGGTTGCCAGCTTTTTCTTTTTCAGGACGTCGTATAACCCAAAATTGGCGGGGCAATAATGAGAAAAAAGCTGGGGAGGCCGTGGCATTGGTAAACAAGGTGGAGATTTGCGGCGTCAATACGTCGAAATTGCCGGTACTTTCCTCTGGTGAAATGCGCAAGCTGTTTGAAGCAATGCACGCTGGCGACACCTCCGCCCGCACCAAGTTGATCAACGGAAATCTTCGGTTGGTTCTCAGTGTTATCCAACGCTTCACCAACCGCGGCGAATTTGTGGACGACCTCTTCCAGGTGGGCTGCATAGGCCTGATGAAAGCCATCGACAACTTTGATCTTAGCCAGAACGTTAAGTTCTCAACCTATGCGGTTCCGATGATTATCGGCGAAATCAGGCGCTACCTCCGGGACAATAATCCGATCAGGGTATCCCGTTCGCTCCGGGACGTGGCCTATAAAGCCCTGCAAGTCCGTGACAGTCTCGCCAACAAGTATTCACGGGAGCCCTCGGTCAGCGAGATCGCCAACGAACTGAACATTCCCCGCGAAGAGATTGTTTTTGCCCTTGATGCCATCCAGGAACCCATCTCCCTTTTTGAACCGATCTATCACGACGGTGGTGACCCGATCTTTGTGATGGACCAGATTTCGGACGAAAAAAACCTTGACGGAAACTGGCTCGAAGGCATCGCCATTCGGGATGCTTTGCGAAGGCTCAACGACCGGGAAAAGATGATCCTTACCCTGCGCTTCTTTGAAGGCAAGACGCAAATGGAGGTCGCCGAGGAGATAGGTATTTCCCAGGCCCAGGTATCGAGACTGGAAAAGGCTGCCCTGGCGCATATGCGTAAGTATATGTGAGCACCGGGTATTGAGTACTAGGGCCGCAGCGGCTCTGTGTAAGTAGTGAATAGTAAGACTCGAAGGCATTCCCGTACGGGAATGCCCGATTTGTTTGCCGGGCATGTCTGCCGGGCCGATGGGTTGAGAGAAACCCTGTCACCT
>NZ_JBQXEZ010000016.1:0-49421 GCF_052618305.1 Desulforudis sp. DRI-14
CAGACCCGAACAGCAAGGGCTATTATCGAGCTAATGCTAAACATGTTAACGATGTTATTGATAAAAACTGTCAACGATGTCCTGCTACCTGACGCTTAATGCATAGTGCCTAGTGCCTAGTGCCATAAAAAGAGTCTCTCTTACTGAGACTCTTTTTGTGTCTGCAGGAGTTTTCGCGGTGGACTGGAGAATATGTTCCGGGTATCGGGGTTCGCCGGAGGAAAGAAGGCGCGGTTTTTCGAAAGCCTTCCACGCCACGGGGGCGTGGTTATACTACTACCACCACATATGGAGGGGACGGAATGGCTACGATTTTCGAGCTCACGGTCCTGTCCTCATTCGCCGCAGCCCACAGGCTGCCCGAACATCCCTGCAAGTGCCGCAACCTTCACGGGCACACGTGGTCCGTCGAGGTTACGGTTACGGGCGGCCAGATCGACCGGTCGGGAATGGTGATTGATTTCGGCGTCCTCAAGACCCACGTCAACGAGGTTGTCGAGCAGCTCGACCACCGCCTGTTAAACGAAATGTCCTGGTTTGACGGCAACGCTCCCGACAGGCTGCCGACGGCCGAAAACATCGCCCGGTGCATCTTCAGGGAGGTAAGCCGGCGGGTCGCCGGGACCGTCCCGGGGGTAGCCGTCAGCCTCGTTAAAGTCTGGGAATCGCCGACGTCCGCGGTGGCCTACAGGGAGGTCGCCGAATGAGAGGGATCGTGCTGCTCTCCGGCGGTCTCGATTCGGTGGTTAATCTGGCCTACGCCAGGAATACGCTCGATATCCGGCTTTGCCTGACCGCCGATTACGGGCAGGCGGCGGCGGCAAGTGAAATCACGGCGGCAAGGGCTGTTGCCGGCTATTACGGCCTGGAGCACCGGGTCGTCGAATTGCCCTTTTTGCAAGCCATTTCCAGTTCGGCCCTGTTCAGCCCGGCTCAGATACCCGAACCATCCCTCGGTGAACTCGACGATCCGGAGGCCGCCGAAAAAACAGCGCGGGCCGTCTGGGTACCGAACCGTAACGGCTTGCTCATCAACGTCGCGGCCTGCTTCGCCGAAGCCCTGCAGTGCCAGCGCATCGTGGTCGGGTTCAATAGAGAAGAGGCTGCAACCTTTCCGGACAATTCCACGGACTTCGTGGCTACCGCCAACGAAGCGCTGCGGTTTTCCACGCTGGCCGGAGTACAGGTCGTGTGTTACACCCAGCGCTTGGACAAGACGGAAATCGTGGCGCTGGGCAAGCGCTTGGACGTGCCGTGGCACTACATCTGGAGCTGTTACCGCTCCGGCGGGCGGCCGTGCGGGAAGTGCGAGAGCTGCCGCCGCTTGCACCGGGCTATGGCGGAGGAGGGGATGGAACCTTGATCAAAACCCTTGTTGTTTCCCGCGAAGTGGACTACGACGGAAGCCAGCTTGCTTCGCTCTGGGCCTTGCGAAATTTCAACGTCCAGGGGGACAGCATCGTGGCCTTCACCGGCGCCTGCAACGTGGACCTGCCGTCTCTCGTCGACGTCCGCGACTACCTTGACAACGCCCCGATATACAGCCCTCGCATGCTGCATTTTATCGTCGAGCACTTCACCAACGACCTGGACAGGACCATCCTTTGCCAGCGTCTCCTCATCGCCATCATCAAGGATATCGTCGGGGGGAGAGGAGCGACCGGCCTGGAGCGGATGGGCGACGACCTGTACGTGCGGAACCGCAAGCTGTCGGTTTCGATAGCCACCGTCACCCCGGTGAGCACGATGATCCACACCGGCCTGAACATTGATACCGAGGGCGTGCCCGTGCCGGCCATAGGCCTTCCTGAGCTGGGCTGGCCGGACAGCGATACGCCCCTTTTGGCCGAACAGGTCTGCGCGGCCTACGCCCGAGAAATGGCAAGCGTTAGAATGGCCCGCTGCAAGGTCCGGGGGGTACGGTAGGTTGGAGGCCCCGCTGCGCGAAATCTTTACCTCCATCCAGGGCGAGGGGCCTTATGTCGGCTATCGCCATCTTTTCGTACGTTTTGGCGGCTGCAACCTGCATTGCCGCTACTGTGACACTCCGAAGGACGTACCGTCCGCGTACCGGGTTGAAAACCCTCCCGGAAGCAGGCGTTTTACGATGCATGCCAACCCCGCGACCGTGGACGATATCCTTTCCCGCCTGGCATCCTTGCCCAGGGAGATTTATCACGCCGTGAGCCTGACCGGCGGCGAGCCCTTGCTCTACCCGGGATTCCTCGAAAAGCTCGTCCCCGCGCTGCGGGCCATGGGTTTCCGTTCCTACCTGGAGACCAACGGCACCCTCACCGAAGCGTTGACAAGCCTTGTCGAACTAATAGATATTATTGCTATGGATTTCAAGCTGCCGAGCGCCACCGGCGAGGCCTGGCGCGGCGAAATTCACCGGGGTTTTTTACGCGCGGCCTGCCGGACGAGGGTTTTCGTCAAGATGGTCGTCTGCAGGGCGACACACCGCGAAGAGTTTACGGAAGCCTTACGAGTCGTGGCATCGATCTCCCGGGACGTGCCGCTGGTCATCCAGCCGGTTACCCCTTACGACGGTACGGACGTGCTGGGCTTGCAGGAAATGGCCGCCGCATACCTGAACGACGTCAGGATCATTCCCCAAATACATCCGGTGATGGATATATTGTAGTCGGAGGAGGCAACCTGTTGGATTTAGAGAAGATTGAGCGGGCTGTGAAGATGATCCTGGAGGCCATCGGCGAGGACCCCGGCAGGGAGGGGCTGCGCGACACCCCGCGCCGCGTGGCACGCATGTACCAGGAAGTCTTTGCCGGGCTGCCCCGGAACCCCGAAGACGAGCTCGAGCGTTTCTTTACCGAAGACCACGAGGAACTGGTCCTGGTCAAGGACATCCCGCTCTTCTCCTTTTGCGAGCACCACCTGCTGCCGTTTTTCGGCAAGGCCCACGTGGCTTACATTCCCCGGCGCGGCTTGATCACGGGGCTCTCGAAGCTGGCCCGGGTCGTCGAGGGCTTCGCCCGCCGCCCGCAGCTCCAGGAACGGCTGACCGCCCAGGTGGCCGACGCGATTATGCGCAAGCTCGAGCCTCACGGCGTCCTTGTGGTGATCGAGGCCGAGCACATGTGCATGACCATGCGCGGGATCAACAAACCCGGCGCCAAGACCGTAACCTCCGCCGTCAGGGGGATCTTTGAATCCAACGCCAAAACCCGGATGGAGGCTTTCGCCCTCATCAAAGGCAGCTAGAGAGGCGGATTTCATCAAGTCCAACTTCTGACTTCCGGCGTCCGACTTCCTTATCAGGAGGATCGACAATGACGAAGCAACAGTCCGGCAGGAGCAGGCTGGAAATGATAGCCAACCAGTCTTTTGCCGCATACGATGAGATGTACAGGGTCGTGGACTTCCTGAACAAGGCCCTCAAGAATAGGGGCCTGATCTTTGGCCTTACGCAGGAAAAGGACGGCAGCATGACGATCGCGATTTATAACGCTTAGATTTAGGAGACATTGATGAAGATCCTGTTAACGAACGACGACGGCATTTTTGCGCGGGGGCTCAGCGTTCTCCGCCAGGCTCTGGAACCAATCGCCGAAGAAATCTATGTTATCGCCCCCGACAGGGAGCGCAGCGCCGTGGGGCACGCCATCACCATGCACCGCCCGCTGCGCGTCAGGGAGACGTCGTTTGACAATCCCGTATCCAAAGGGTGGGTCGTCGACGGAACGCCGGCGGACTGCGTTAAGCTGGGACTGGAGTCCCTGGTGCCTCGCGAGCCCGACATCGTGGTCGCGGGCATCAACCTGGGACCGAACCTCGGCACCGACGTCCTTTACTCCGGGACGGTGGCGTCCGCCCTGGAGGGTGTAATCAACGGGGTGCCGGCGATCGCCGTATCCCTGGCCACGCATCAGGATCAGGATTTCACCTGCGCCGCGGCCTATACCAGGCAGCTGCTGCCCGTTGTCCTGCAGCGCGGGATTTCCAGGGGAACTCTGCTTAACATCAACGTCCCTCCCGGTGTACCCAAGGGGAGCATGCTGACCAAGCTGGGCAGCCTTGTCTACATCAACGCCATCGACAGGAGAACCGACCCGAGGGGGAGGGAGTACTTCTGGATGGCCGGGAAGCCGATGAGCGTTCACTCCGATCCCGGAACCGACATCGCCGCCGTGAGGGACGGGTATATCTCGATCACGCCGATCAACGTGGACATGACCGACTATAAGTCGTTGGAAGCCCTGAAGGATTGGCTCTTCCCCGACGCCGCCCTGCTCAACGGCTGAAGCGCCGGATCGGTTGGGATGCCTGAATCAGGAGTTGAACCGCGCGCTCTATGTGTGACCTTTCTATAGCCCCGGTGATTACGGCCACCAAAAAGTACGCCGACAAGCCTACGGCCATGGCGGCTGCGGCCGCCGCAGCCCCCGGTCCCCCGTTCTCCAGGACCAGCGCCATGGCGACGGCCATAACCAGGCCGGCAAAGAGCGGTTTAAGCACGGTATTCGAATAATTGATTTTGACCCCTGTAATCCTCACGACGTCCCGGGTATTCAGGACGGCCATAAGGACGAAATGGCTCACCAGGGCAAGGGACGTACCTATTATGCCCATTTCCGGCAGCCCGGTCAGGTAGTAAATCCCCGTCAGTTTGAGCGCTGAGGCGAAAAGCAAATTCTTAAAAGGCTCAACCGCCTTCCCCAACCCCTGGAGGATTCCGGTCGTGGTCTGGACGATGTACAGGAAAGGCCCGCCGAGGGCCAGCGCGCCCAGGATCCGGCCGGCGTCGGGATATCCGTACAGGATTGAGCAGAGCTGGGACGGCACCAGCAGGAAGATCACCGCGCTGGGCACACCCGTAAGGACTGTCAGCTTGAGGGCGTTGTTCACCCGCTGGGACATCAGGCGCCTGTTTCCCTGCGCGCGGGCCTCGGCTACCGCGGGAACCAGGGCGGTGGACAGCGATATAGTCAGGATGCCGGGGGTAAAAAGCAGCGTCTCCGCCATGCCCACCAGCTTGCCGTACACCGCAGTGGCTTCAAGGGTACTCAGGCCTGCAACCACCAGCCGCCTGGGGATCAATACAGCGTCAAGCGACATCAGGCCCGAGGAAACAAACCGGGTAAGGGTGACGGGGACGGCCAGCGAAAAGATGCGGCGGCTGGCAGTGAGAAGCCTTTCGCCGTTCCGGTGTCCGACGCGCGGGACGCGGGGCCGTTTACGGGCATAGATCGCCAGCATGCTGGCGAACCCGACGGCCTCGCCCGCCACGATACCCGCTGACGCGCCCGCCGTGGCATAGGCCACCCCGTACGGGAGCAGCCAGTAGGCCAGCCCCAGGCCGACGGCTACGCGCACGCACTGTTCGAGGATCTGGCTGAGGGCCGTGGGACTCATTTGCTGCAGACCCTGGAAAAACCCGCGAAAGGCCGAGCAAACCGAGACGATCAAGATGCCCGGGATTAAAACCGTAAAGGCCATGCGCACGTCGGGGTTGGCAAAGAGCCGTTGAAGCAGGCCGTCTCCGCCCAATACCAGCGCGGACGTGGTCAAAACGGCGAAGAAGACGATAAAGCTCAAGCCGATGCGGAAGATGCGGTAGGCGCCTGTCGGCCCCTTCCGGGCCATTTCCTCGGCGACCAGCTTGGCAATCGCCACCGGTATCCCGGCGCTCGCCAGCACGAGCAGCATGATGTATACGGGATAGACCATGCTGAAGAGGCCGATGCCCTCGGCATGGATCAGCCTGACCAGGACGATCTGGTATACAAAGCCGAGGACCCTGTTCAAAAGGCTGGCCATGGTGAGAATGAAGGTGCCGTAAGCCAGGGATTGTTTGGCCATGGTTATCTCCGTCAAATGTAATGGCAATAGATACTTATGTGGGAGTGGCCAAGCCTATGTGGAGAGCCGTCAGCCAAATTGTTCAGTCTACCGCAGGAATTTCGCTGCATGCGTAGAATGATAACTGTTGGCCTTTGGGGGGCTAAAGTATAGAAGGTAATTTCCAAGGATACCATTTTTATTAATAGATAAGGAGGCTACACCTTGAAGAACTACGAGGCCAGCCAAATTCGCAACTTGGCCGTGGTAGGCCACGGGGGAGCGGGCAAGACCTCGCTGGTCGAAGCGATGCTCTTTAATACCGGCGTCATTTCCCGCCTGGGGCGCGTCGAAGACGGTACGACCACAAGCGATTACCACCCCGAGGAAGCCAAGCGGGGGATGACTATTCATACCAGTATCGTGCCGGTCGAATGGAAGGGTTGCAAGATCACTGCCCTGGATACCCCCGGGTTTACCGATTTCGTCGGCGAAGTCAAAGGGGCGCTCCGCGTCGCGGACGCGGCCCTGTTCGTCGTCAGCGCCGTCGACGGCGTACAGGTAATGACCGAAGTGTTTTGGGACTTCGCTTCGGAGACCGGTTTGCCGAAGGTCGTCTTCATCAATAAATGCGACCGCGAAAACGCCAGCTTCGACAAGGTTTTAAACCAGCTCAAGGAGAAGTTTGAGGCCAACTTCGTGCCTTTCCAGGTCCCGATCGGCATGGCCGAAACCTTCCAGGGCGTTGTGGATCTGATTAAGGGAAAGGCGTTCGCATACACGGACGGTAAGGCCAAAGAAGTTCCTGTTCCCGCCGAACTGGGCGACAGCGTGACGGAATCTAAGGAGCAGCTTTCCGAGGCGGCCGCCGAGGCGGATGACGCCTTGATCGAGAAGTTTCTCGAAGGCGAGCCGCTGACCCCCGAAGAAATTGAAACGGGCTTAAAGCAGGGTCTTGCCGCCGGCAAGTTCGTACCCGTCCTCTGCGGCTCGGCGACCAAGAACATGGGGATGGACCTGCTCCTCGACAGCATCGTCAAATACTGCCCGGCTCCGGAGGCCGACGTCAACGAGCCGCTGGCGGCTTTAGTCTTCAAGACCCTCGCCGACCCGTTCGTAGGGCGGATGAACTTCGTGCGCGTGTACAGCGGGGAGCTTAAGAGCGACAGCACGGTATACAACGCCAGCAAGGAGAAAGCCGAAAAGATCGGCCAGGTGCTTTATACCCGCGGCAAAACGCAGGTGCCGGCGGAAAAGGCCCCGGCGGGGGATATCGTGGTCCTGGTCAAACTGGCCGAGACCACGACGGGCGACACCCTCTGCACTAAGGAAAACCCGGTGAAACTGCCCGGCATCGACTTCCCCGAACCCGCTCTCAGCGTGGCTATCGCGCCCAAGAGCCAGGGCGACGAGGATAAGCTTTCAACCGCGCTGGCCCGGCTCCAGGAAGAAGAACCAACCATCCGCGTCACCAAGAACACCGAAACCAAACAGACCGTGCTCACCGGCATGGGCGACACCCAGCTCGATATCATCGTGGAACGCTTCAAGCGCAAGTACGGGCTTGACGTCGTCCTGTCCCCGCCAAAGGTTCCCTACCGCGAAACGATCCGCGCTACGGTCCAGGTCGAAGGCAAGCACAAGAAACAGTCCGGCGGGCGCGGGCAGTACGGTCACGTCTGGATCCGTTTTGAGCCGCTTCCCGGCGAGGATTTTGTCTTTGCCGAGGAGATTTTCGGCGGTTCGGTGCCCAACAACTACATCCCCGCCGTTGAAAAGGGCTTGCGCGAAGCGATAACCGAAGGCGTGCTGGCGGGCTATCCTGTAACCGGAATTAAGGCCGTCCTTTACGACGGTTCCTATCACCCTGTTGACTCTTCGGAAATGGCCTTTAAGATCGCCGCGTCGCTGGCCTTCAAAAAGGGGATGCAGCAGGCCAAGCCCGTGCTGCTGGAGCCGATCATGGAGGTCGAAGTTACGGTGCCAGACGTCTTCATGGGCGACATCATCAGTGACCTGAACGCCAAGCGCGGGCGCGTGCTGGGCATGACGCCGGAAGGCAAGCAGACCCGTATCAAGGCGCACGTTCCGCTGGCCGAGCTGACCCGGTACGCGATTGACCTGAAGGCGATCACCCAGGGCCGGGCTTCCTTCTCGATGCAGTTCGCATCCTACGAGGAAGTGCCCGGCAGGCTGGCCGACGATATCATCAGAAAGGCCCAGGAGGAAAGGGCTGCCGACGAGAAATAAAGCCAAGGGCATAAGGCAGAAGATAAGGGGGAGAGGCGTAGCCATCAGAGGCGAACGCCTGTCCCCCTTTATGATGACAGGAACCGGGAATCCCGACGTTTCTTGGAACCTTTTAGGGATGACGGCCTCCTAGATAGGCATGTTGCAGACTGCCGCTACGGGCAAGTTCGCCCGGCTCACCGCAAAACGTAATCCGCCCCTGTTCCAATACCATTACGCGGTCGGCAATCGGCAGGGCGGCACGGGCGTTTTGCTCGACAAGGACGATAGTGTGCCCGTCGTCTTTCAAACTGCGCACTGTCGCCATTATTTCCCGGACAACCAGGGGAGCGAGGCCTATCGAAGGTTCGTCCATGAGCAAAAGCCGGGGCTTAGCCATTAGAGCTCGACCAATGGCTACCATCTGCTGTAACCCCCCGCTCAGCGTTGACGCGGGCAGATTGACTTTTTCCTGGAGCCCCGGAAAAAGATGTAACACCGCTGACAGGTCCCGGTCGAGGTTGTTTTTGTCCAGGCGATAGCGATGGTAAGCGCCGAGTAACAAATTGTCCCGTACGCTCAATGAAGGGAAAAGCTCTCTATTCTCCGGCACAAGGCTGATGCCGAGCCTGACGACAACCTCGGGAGCAAGGCCGTTGAGCATCCGGCCGTCAAAGATGATTTCCCCGTCTGCCGGAGGATACAGGCCCGCGATCGACCCGAGCAGGGTACTCTTGCCCGCGCCGTTAGCCCCCAGAATCACCAAAACCTCACCGGACTTAACCTCGAAGGACACATCGGAAAGCGCCCGAATCGCGCCCCGATAGACAGTAAGTGCACGGGCGGTCAGCACGCCTCCACCTCTTTCCCCAGATAGGCGGCAATGACCTCCGGGTTTTGTTGAATTTCGGCTACTGTTCCGGTTGCAATGACGGTGCCGAAATTCAGGACGACTATCCGGTCCGCAACACCCATAACGGTTTCCATATCGTGTTCCACCAGTGCTAAGGCAAGGCCGGAGTCAGCCAAAGAACGCAGGAAGCGGGCCAACCTGCGGGACTCGTCGTGGTTTAAGCCCGCGGCCGGCTCGTCCAGAAGCAGGACTTTGGGTTCGCCGGCTAGAGCACGGGCAATCTCCAGCAGGCGCTGCTGACCAAAAGGAAGGCTGCCGGCCGGCCAGTCGGCCTTATCGGCCAGCTCCACCTGGGCAAGTAAGGCCAGAGCCTTATCGTAGAGCTTCTGGTCCTCTTTCATTGCGCCGGGACGACGCAAAAGGCTCCTGCAGAAACCTGCCCGGCAGGTGTGATAAGCACCAACCATTACGTTCTCGGCCACGGTCAGTGTCGTAAACAGTTCCAGATTCTGAAAGGTTCGCCTGATGCCCAAAGCCGCGATCTGAAAAGGTTTGAGCCCGTTTAAGCGCCTGTCGTCGAAAAGGATTTCTCCTCCGTTCGGCTGTAAAACGCCGGTTACGAGATTAAAAACCGTGGTTTTCCCCGCGCCGTTCGGGCCGATAAGCGCCAGGATCTCGCCGGGGTTTACCTCAAAGTTGACGCCAAACACGGCGAGAAGCCCGCCAAATCGCTTGGTTAGTTCCTTTACGCGGAGCATTGTCGATCCCTCATCTTCCTGTTACGGTCTTTTTGATTCAGGGCCGGGATGAGGATTCCTTGCGGCCGCAAGAGCAGTATCAGGACAAAGATGATACCGAAGAAAACAATCTCGAATTCACCCCCCGCAGCGGGCAGGACAACAGGCACGGCCCACCTGAGGAATTCGGCCAACCCCACAATGATTACAGCCCCCAGCAGCGGGCCCCAGAGAGTTCCCAGCCCGCCGACGACTACCATTAAGACGAATTCCATCGAGGCCGTAAAGCCAAAAGGCGACGGACCGAGAAAGGTAACCCAGAAAGCGTACAGGCTCCCGGCAAGACCTGCGAGAAACGCGCTTAAACCAAAGGCCTGGAGCTTTAGGGACGCACAGTTGATACCGCAGGCTTCGGCAGCCAACTCACTGGAGTGAATTGCCTTAAACGCCCGTCCCACCGGAGATTTGGTAAGGTTCGCTATTCCCAGGAGGGTAAGCCCGAAAGCGAGCCAGACAAGGTAAAAGTACTCCCGGTCGGTATCTAAAACAAACGAACCGATACTTAAGTAGGGAATGCCTGTAAGACCGGAAGGACCGCCGGTCAGTTCGGTAAACTCGTTGAAGAAAGCAAAGGTCAGGATGCCAAAACCTAAAGTAGCCAAGGCCAGGTAATGTTCCCTTAACGTAAGAATTGACCGGCCGATAAGCAACGCAATCAACGTGGGAAGAAGGGGGGCGATGGCGATACACAGCAGGGGCGGGCAATGGTAACGGGTCGCAAGGATGCCCGCGGCGTAGGCACCAAGACCGTAAAAAGCCGCTTGGCCGAAAGAAACCTGGCCGGCGTAACCCATAAGTACCCCCAGCCCCCCGGCGATGATGGCGTAGAGACCGATGACGATGAGGATGCCAAGGAAATACGTGTTCTGAACGATCAGCGGCAAGCACAGTATAACCAGCGTTATAACAACAAGGAGCAGTTGTCGTCTGTCAGGCAAAGAACCAATCCCCCTGAACCTAGATGCTGTTTCTTCCCGAACCCAGGATTCCTGTTGGACGGGTTAGAAGGACAATAATCATTACGATCATGGCGATGGCGTCCTTGAGACCCGATGACAACGTTCCGATAGCGATGGCTTCAACAATCCCTAGGAGTAAGCCGCCGACAATCGCGCCGGTAACGTTTGTAACGCCGCCGAGGATCGCCGCCACAAAACCTTTAAGGCCCAGCATAAACCCCATATCATAAGTGGCGGTTGTGATGGGAGTGATAAAGATACCCGCCAGGGCAGCCAGGACGCCGCTAAAGGTAAACGCCAAAAGCGACAGCCGCTCGGGATAGATGCCGACCAGTCTGGCTGCGGTACGGTTGATCATGGCAGCCCGTACAGCCTTACCTACATACGTTAATTCGAAGAAGGCAAAGAGGAGTCCCACGGCCGTTACGGCCAACAGCAATATGAGCAGGCTCTGCGGAACAATAACCGCTCCCCAAAGGTTTAAGGGGGGAACGTTGATAAAGGCGGGGAGGGGATAGGGGTGCGTACCCCAGATTAAAAGGGCAGCACCCCTCAAAGCGATAGCTACGCCGATGGTGATGATAATAAGGGTAAGAACCGATGCCTTTCTGGCGGGGTAAACCGTCGTCCGTTCCATTAGAGCCGCCAAAAGACCGGCTATGAGCACAGCCAGCGCAAAGGCCAGGACGTCGGGGAGGCCAATGGCCCGGAGGCTGACGGCGGACAGGGCCCCGACGGCCAGGAATTCACCAATGGCCAAGTTGAATATCCCGGTGATGTTAAAGGTAACCACCAGGGCAAGGGCGATCAAGGCATAAATGCTTCCCAAGGTAAGCCCTGAGAAAAGGTATTGCATGTACTGGCTTTCGATACCCAACTGACTGACTGCCTCCTTAGGAAGACTGCTTGGTCTCCGCTTGTTCTGTTTACTCGAGCAGCTTCCACTGTCCGTCCTTGATTTCAACCATTACCATCGAGTCTTCCCCTAAACCGTTGTGATCCTGGGCAGAGAGGTTGAAGACGCCGCTAATGCCCACAAAGCCCGTTGTCTGTTCCAGGGCGTCACGGATCTTTTGCCGGTCGGGGCCAGCTTCGCCGATGGCTTTTACCGCTAGGTTGAAAGCGTCGTGCGCATGGCCTCCGAATGTGCTCGGCCGTGCGTTGAACTTCTTCTCGTAGGAGCTGATGTATGCGAGTAGCGCCGCCTTTTGCGGGTCGCTGTCCGGAAGCTGCTCGGCAACAACCAGCTTGCCCATCGGGGCAATAACGCCGTTTGCGGCGTCCCCGGCGAGGTCAAGGAAGGCCTTGTTGCCTATCCCGTGAGTCTGAATCAAGGGCATATCAAGCCCAAGGTCCCGGAAGTTCTTGGTAATGATTGCGGCCGAGGGCGGAATAGCCCATACCACCGTGGCCTGTGCCTTTGATGCCTTGACTTTGGCCAGTTGCGACGTCATATCCTTGTCTGTGGCCTCGAACTTTTCCGCAAGGACGATGTTTAGCCCGTTAGCCGGCGCCGCCTTTTCAAAATTAACCCGTCCGGAATCGCCAAAAGCGTTGTTCATCGAAAGAAAGGCAACGTCCTTGATTCCCTTGGCGGCAAGGTACTTGGCAATTTTATTGGCAACGACGATGTCACTTTGAGCCGTTTTAAAGACCCAATACCGATCCTTGACCGGCTCCACGATTTTGGCCGAGGCCGCCATCGAAATCATCGGCACATTAGCCTTCTGAACGGTGTCGATCATTGCCAGGGACGTGCCGCTGGCACTGCACCCAAGGACCGCCAAAACCTTGTTTTGATCGATGAGCCGCTTTGCGGCCAATACCGCTTCGGTCTCCAGAGACTTGTTGTCAAGAATGGTCAACTCAACCGGATGTCCGTTAATTCCTCCTTTGGCGTTTAGATCGTCAACCAGCATCTTCAACGTGTCTCTCTCGGGCTCGCCCAGGGAAGCCGCTCCGCCGCTGATATCAACTACGGCACCGATCCTGTAGGGTTCTTTGTCTTGCTGCTGCGGCGCCTTGTCGGACGGGCTTTTAGCACAGCCGCCGACTAAAGCGACTAGCATTATGAAGGCTAAGCATAATGAATAAAACCGTTTCTTCATTATAGTACTTGCGCTCCTCTCTGACTTTCTGGCAAAAAAGCTTTTACCCGGGTCCCGTCATCCCTTTTCTCCTTACAGAAATCCCACCCCTTTGCATAAGACTTGTCCGATAGGCTCCAGCCGCCATAAACAAAAAACCTTTCATCCCGCTTAGGGACGAAAGGTTTCCGCGGTACCACCCTAATTAGCCTGAAAAGCTCCCTTAATTAATAGGGCACGGAAGACTCGCGAGCTTCGATACCCCCTTCCTTGTAACGGCGGAAGATCCCGTCCTAGCCTACTTAAACGGATGTCATCTACTCCGTTTTTCAGCCGGCGGCTCGCGAGGGAACTTCGGAACACCCGTCCTGGCAGCGCTTGCAGTCAACGGCGCCGCCTCCCTGTGAGGACCCTGGTGAGCCTACTTTCCTCGGTCATAGCCTTTGCGCATATAAGTGAGGTAAATTTACCACTTCGGAAGCCTGTCTGTCAATACTTTTTCTTTTACACCGCAAACCGCGGCGGCGGATATTTTCCGCGCCCGTCCGCATACCTTGCATGCGGAAACGAAAATCAAAAACCCGGGCTGTGACAGCCCGGGGTCCAGACTTCGCGCTATGGCGGGGGAGGCAGGAATCGAACCCACAATCGCGGTTTTGGAGACCGCCGTTATACCACTTAACTACTCCCCCGCAGGACATTACTTATTATAGGCGCTTTACACACCCTCGTCAAGTAGCCGCCACATAAACCCGGCTTGCGGGACTGCCAGACAACAAGCTGGTATTGCCCGACGCGCTCGGTAACATACTAAAAAGAGCAAACACAAGGAGGATTGTCCTTTATGCGCAGACGCTTAATCGCCATGTTTGTCGCCCTCATCATGGTTCTTTGTAATTTTTCTCCGGCATTCGCCGAAACGGCGTCTTCATCGAAAGCCGCGTCAAAGGCTGTTTTGGAAACGACCGCTGAATCGGCCGTCCTCATGGAGAACTCCTCCGGCAAGGTGCTCTTCGCTAAAGAACCGACCAAAAGGCTGCCCATTGCAAGCGTAGCGAAAATAATGGTTCTCCTGCTGGCTTGCGAGGCCCTTGACGCCGGTCAGGTCCGGCTCGAGGACATGATCCGGGCCAGCGAGAACGCCGCCGGGATGGGGGGCTCGCAGATCTTCCTGGCGCCACAGGAGGAACTGAGTTACCGGGAAATGCTCATCAGCATCGCCACGGGTTCGGCCAACGACGCCTGTGTGGCGGTGGCGGAATACCTGGCCGGGTCGGAAGAAGCCTTCGTCGAAAAAATGAATGAAAAAGTGCGGGAGTTAGGCCTTAAAAACACATGTTACGTCAACGTTACCGGCCTGCCCGCCGAGGGGCACTACTCCTGTGCTTACGATCAGGCCGTCATCCTGCGCGAGGCCCTTAAAAACCGCACCTTCCGCGAAATATCCAGGATCAAGGAGTATGACCTCCGGGGAGGAAGCTTCAAGCTCTGGAACACGAATAAGCTCCTCTGGTGGTACAGGGGTACCATTGCCGGGAAAACAGGGTGGACGAACGAAGCCAAATATTGCCTCGCCTCTACCGTGGAACGCGAAAGTCTCAACCTGATCGCCGTCGTTTTGGGCACCCCCGAACCGAAATCCCACTTCCGTGAGTCCATAAAGCTCTATAACTGGGGATTCGCCCGCTTTAAGGCCGTGAGCTTCGCCAAGGAAGGCGAGGTCATCAAGACAGTGCCCGTTGAGAAAGGAACCGTCGAGGCTGTGCAGCTCGTTCCCGAACGTGACGTGTCCGTCGTCGTGCCGCGGGGGGAGGACAAGGATATCTCCTCCAGGATTGAGATTCCCGAAGTCCTGACCGCGCCGCTGCAAAAAGGCGAGCCCGTGGGACGGTATACAGTCGCCAAGAAAGGCGAGGAGTTACTGGTCGTCAGGATCGTAACCAAAAACGAGGTTCCCAAAGCTTCCATCGTCGAACAGCTGCGTAAGCTGGGCAATACCATCGTGCGGTAGAAAAAGACGAAAGAATGAAGAGGCCGTCCGGCCTCTTTCTTTTTGTCTGTTATGCTGGTAATATTTAGCAGGATGTTGGAGGGTAACGGCGAAATGGTAGTTAAACGTTTCTGTGAAGGGGTGTAAGGTTTGGATTCCGAAGTGGAAGTCCGGAGCAATGCCCTCGTCGTACGCCTGGCGGGAGAGATAGACATCAAGGTTGCCGATGCCCTCAGGGCCGAACTGGAAACCAGCCTAGACAGGAGCCGCGCCCGGCACCTTGTGTTGAACCTGGACCGTGTATCGTTTATCGACAGTTCAGGCCTGGGTGTAATCCTCGGCCGGTACAAGCGCGTATCCGTCCAGGGGGGGAAGCTGGCTTTCGTGGGCCTCAGGCCCGCCGTTCAGCGTGTGCTTGAGCTGTCTGGCGTTTTGCGCATCAGCGAAGTCTTTCCGTCTGAAGACGAGGCGCTTTCCAGATTGCAGTGAGGGGGATCAGCAGGATGAAGTATATCAACCAGCTGCGCATGGAGTTCATGAGTATCCCTGACAACGTCGGGCTTGCCCGCCTGACCGTGGCTGCCTTTGCTTCACAGCTCGACTACACGGTTTCGGAAATCGACGATATCAAAGGCGCAATTTCCGAAGCGGTGTCGAACGCCATCATTCACGGCTACGAGGGCCGTCCCGAAAATACGGTGCGCATCGTTGCGTCCCTCACCACGCGAGGCCTGGAAGTAATCGTCGAAGACACGGGGAAGGGGATCGAGAACGTAAAGGAGGCCATGCTTTCCGGCTATTCATCAGTTCCCGAACGCCTGGGGCTGGGTTTTTCCTTTATGCAATCCTTTATGGACGAGGTTGCCGTTCTCTCGGAACCGATGAAGGGAACCCGGGTGATCATGTTCAAACAGCTGGGTCGGCGCGGAGACTATGCGAGCGAGAATTGACCTGAACATTCCCAATCATCCCCTCCTCAAGGACAAGGAGACCCGCCGCCTTATCAAAGAGGCCCATGCCGGGAACGTGCTGGCCCGCGAGACGCTGATCAACGCCAACCTCAAGCTCGTGTGCAACGTCATACGCCGTTTTGAAGGACGGGGCTACGAGCTGGACGACCTGTTTCAGATCGGCTGCATCGGGCTGATCAAAGCCATTGACAAGTTCGACCTTTCCTTCAAGGTCAAGTTTTCCACTTATGCCGTGCCCATGATCATCGGGGAAATCCGCCGTTTCCTGCGCGACGACACACCCATAAGAATCAGCCGCTCGTTGAAAGAGCTGGCGTGGAAGGTGCAGGAGGTTAGGGAGCGCCTGCAGCATTCTCTGGGGCGCGAGGCGACGCTCAACGAGATCGCCGAAGAACTCGGCGTCCCCAGGGAAGACCTGGTGGCGGCCATGGAGGCGGCCCACGCCCCTACGTCGCTCTACGAGGTGCTACACCAGGAAGAGGGCGACGCTATCTACGTCATGGACCAGGTCAGGGAGCGCTCGGAAGGGGAGAGCAAGTGGATCGAGCGCATCGCCCTGGACGAGCTTCTTTCCCATCTCCCGGAACGTGACCGCCGCATCATCCAGTGGCGCTTCTTTGAGGACCGCACGCAAGCCGAGGTCGCCCGTTTCCTGGGACTTTCTCAGGTCCAGGTTTCCCGCCTGGAACGCGAAGCCATCAAGAAGCTTAAAACGCTGGCCCAGCACTCAACCGGACCAGATTCACGCGTGCCCAGTAGAGATACTTCTTAGCACCTGGGCTGCAATCCTAAACCCGTTTTTTATATCCGGTTGATTGCCGGGTATAAAAAGAAGGCCCGCACACATAATATTTTTGTCCCGATATCTTGAAAACGAGGGGGAAATGATCGATGCAGGTGAAGGTTGCCGAGCTTATCGGCGAATCCAACGAGAGTTGGACGGACGCCGTGCAAAGCGCGGTGGCGGAAGCGTCCAAAAAGCTTGGAAACATCACTGGTGTTGAAGTCGTGAATTTCACTGCCGACGTAAAAGACGGCAAGGTCATCGACTACAAGGCCAATATGAAGATCGCCTACGTGGAATAGTAAACACTCGCACTCCGACTTCTTTGCTTTTTGCATTTTGATAACACTCTACGTTAGGATCGGGATGAAAAGGCTCGCTGAATGTTCTTAGGAAATTCGCCCGGGCGAATTTCCTAAGTTTTTGTAGGGGACTTCGGGGACTCGAGTTTTACGGCCTCGTCGCTGGGCGTTTCCTTTTTGGGGCTTTACGGCACGCGTTTGTCGTCGGCGGGCTTTTGTGCGCGGCCGGGCAGCTCATGATGGACCTGACCGGTCACCGTGCGACCCCCCGCCCACGTCCTGGTCGGTCTTGTTACGGCAGGGACCTCCTCTCCGCCCTCGGGCTTTACCAGCCGCTCGTCGACTTTGCCGGCGCAGGCGCTACCGTGCCTCTGACCGGTTTCGGGCACCTCCTGGCCCGGGGCGCCATCGAGGGGGCCCAGCGCGGGGGTCTTCCCGGCGTGTTCGCCGGAGGTCTCTCGGCAGCGGCGGCCGGCTTCACCGCGGCGATTGTCCTGGGTTACTTTACCGCCCTTGTTTTCCGTCCCAAAGGCTGAAAACAACTTGACAAGGATCGCATGCCCAAGGGTAAAATGGTGGTAAGTTTGTGTCGGGAAAGCCTGACACATTTGAGAGGAGCTGAGCGAGAGTGTCAGAAACCAAGATTTTCCTGAGCGAAGCAGACCTGCCTACATCCTGGTACAATATTCAGGCCGACATGCCGCGGCTGCCCAAGCCCCCTTTGCACCCATTAACCAAACAACCGGCCGGACCGCAGGATTTTCTGCCCATCTTTCCCATGGAGATCATCAAGCAGGAGGTCTCGACCGAGCGCTGGATAGAGATCCCCGAAGAGGTCAGGGAGATATTAAAACTTTACCGGCCGACGCCGTTGATCAGGGCCAAGCGCCTGGAGAAAGCCCTGCAGACTCCGGCCAGGATCTACTTCAAATACGAAGGCGTAAGCCCGGCCGGCAGCCACAAGCTTAATACAGCCGTGGCCCAGGCTTATTACAACAAGCGTGAGGGCGTCAAGCGCCTGGCCACCGAAACGGGCGCCGGGCAGTGGGGCAGCGCGCTTTCGATGGCCTGCCAGTTTTTCGGTCTCGAATGCACCGTCTACATGGTTAAGGTAAGCTATCACCAGAAGCCGTACCGGAGATCGCTCATGCAGGTCTTCGGTAGCGAGGTCATTCCCAGCCCCAGCACCAGGACCAACGCCGGGCGCCAGGTCCTGGAGGCCGACCCCGATTCGCCGGGAAGCCTTGGCATCGCCATTAGCGAGGCCGTGGAGGACGCGGCGTGCCGTGAGGACACGAAGTATTCCCTGGGCAGCGTCCTTAACCACGTCATTCTGCACCAGACGGTTATCGGGCAGGAAGCTAAAGCCCAGCTGGCCAAGGCAGGGGAAAAAGCCGACATCCTCATCGGGTGCTGCGGCGGGGGCAGCAACTTCGGCGGCTTCGCCTTCCCGTTCATGGCGGACAAACTGACCGGCGCTTCCGACGCCAGGTTTATCGCCGTCGAGCCGACGGCCTGCCCGACCCTTACGAGGGGCAAGCTGGCCTACGATTTCGGCGACGTCGCCGGGCTCACGCCGCTCTGCTACATGTACACCCTGGGGACGAATTTCATGCCCCCGGGGATTCACGCGGGCGGCCTGCGCTACCACGGAGACTCGCCCTTACTCTGCCAGCTGGTGGCCGACGGTTACGTGGAACCGCGCGCCATTAACCAGACCAGGGTGTTTGAAGCCGCAGTGCTTTTTGCGCGCTCGGAGGGGATCGTTCCCGCGCCCGAGTCTTCGCATGCCATCGCGGCGGCGGTAGAGGAGGCCCTGGCCTGCCGGGAAGCCGGGGAGGCCAGGACAATTGTGTTCAACCTGAGCGGACACGGCTATTTTGACCTGTCGGCTTATGATTCCTACCTCAGCGGCGAACTGATTGATTACCCGCTGCCGGAGCAAGACCTGGAGCGCTCGTTGAAGCTCCTGCCCGAGGTCTAGACCGAGTGGGACTTATGAAATAGAAGCGCAAGGTCAGAACGGGGACTGTTAAAAAACTACGCCTGCCCAGCACTCAATCCGTTGCTGAAATAAGTTGCGGTGAACGGTAGTCTGTTGACTGAGCGCAGACTTTCACTTTCAGAGGGGTATTGAGTGCTGGGTTGTTTTTGAACAGTCTCGCGTTTTGGGACGGGCCGAAGGAAAAAGGGCCTTCCCCGGTTTGTTCCGGCCTCAGACCGCACCGGCTCCGGAGGCATTATTTAGGAGGGCTTGCCACTATGCGTCTTCACGGCACCATGCGCGTCAACGAGAAGGGGCATTTGGAGGTGGGGGGCTGCGACGCCGTCGACCTTGCCCGCACTTTCGGAACACCCCTCTACGTTATCGACGAAAAGGGTTTTCGCGACAACTGCCGCGCCTATAAGGAAGCCTTCGCCCCCGTAGACTCCGACGTGGCCTATGCGGGGAAGACGCTTTTAACTACGGCGATCTGCCGGATCATCGCCGAGGAAGGCTTGAGCCTGGACGTGGTTTCCGGCGGGGAGTTGTACACCGCCAAGCAGGCCGGCTTTCCTATGTCACGCGTCTACTTCCACGGCAACAACAAGTCCCCGCAGGAGATCAGGATGGGCATCGAGGCGGGAGTGCACAGGTTCGTCGTCGACAGCTTTACGGAAATCGGCCTTTTAAACGGCCTGGCCGCCGAAGCGGGGAAGACGGTGGACGTTCTGCTCCGCCTGACGCCCGGGGTGGAAGCCCACACCCACGAATACATCAAGACCGGGCAGATTGACTCCAAGTTCGGCCTGGTGATCGCTAACGGCCAGGCCATGGAAGCCGCCAGGCAGATCCTGAACGCTTCCAGCCTGCGGCTCCGCGGCTTTCACTGTCACATCGGTTCGCAGATTTTTGAGCTTCAGGCATTTGCCGACGCCGCCCGGATCATGCTCGCGTTCGCCGGGGAGGTATGCCGCCAAACAGGCTACGTCCTAGAGGAACTCAACCTCGGCGGCGGGCTCGGCATCTACTACGCCGAAGGGGACGAGCCGCCCGGGGTCGCCGACCTGGCGCGGACGATCATCGAGGCCGCCGGACAGGCCGTTCGCGACCATGACCTGCCCTTGCCCCGGCTGATCGTCGAACCCGGCCGTTCGATCGCCGGGACACCCGGCCTTACCCTGTATACCGTCGGCGTCACAAAGGAAATCCCCGGCGTGCGCACTTACGTTTCCGTCGACGGCGGCATGGTCGACAACCCACGCCCCGCGCTCTACCAGGCCCGTTATGAGGCCTACCCGGCCAACAAGATGACCCGGGAAACCCGCATGACGGTATCGGTCGCCGGAAAATGCTGCGAATCGGGCGATATGCTGATCTGGAACCTTGAAGTCCCGGAAATCCAGCCTGGGGACATCCTCGCCGTCACCTGCACCGGCGCTTACAACTACTCGATGGCCTCCAATTACAACCGCCTGCCGCGGCCCGCGATGGTCCTCGTCAGGGACGGGACGGCGGAACTCATCGTGCGGCGGGAAAGTCTCAGCGACCTGGTACGCAACGATGTCGTCCCGGCCCGGCTGCGCGCGGGAATAGACTGACCAGCGGCGTCTCCGGACGATCAATCCTAATTCTTTAATTAACGGGATGGCAATGATCGTAATCACCACACACGTTAACACCGACCTCGATGGTCTTGCCGCCATGGTTGCGGCCCGGAAGCTATACCCCGACGCCGAGCTTGTGCTGCCGGGAAAGCTCGCCCTCAACGTAGAGGAGTTTGTCGCCCTGCACCGCGACATCCTCGAATTCAAAACCCCCAAAGAGGTTAACCTTGACACGGTCAGCACGCTGGTCCTTGTCGACACAAAAAACGCCGGCCGGATAGCGAAACTCGGCGCCCTCGCCGGGAAACCGGGCGTGCAGGTCCACATCTACGACCACCATCCCCGCGCGGAGGGCGACATCCGCGGTTCGGTCGAGATCATCGAACCGCTCGGCGCCGCCACCACCATCCTGGTGGAAAAACTCCAGGAGCGGCAGATAGCCCTCTCGCCCTTCGAGGCCACGGTCCTAGCCCTCGGCATTTACGAAGACACGGGATGCCTGGTCTTCAACAGCACCACTTCGCGGGACGCCGAGGCCGTCGCCTTCCTGATCAAGCACGGGGCCAACCTGGCGGTGGTCGCCGAGTACCTGGGCAAGCCCCTCAGCGAAGAACAGCAGGGCTTGCTGCGCGACCTGCTCCTCTCGGCCCAGCGTTACCTGTTCAACGGCATCAAGGTCCTCGTCACGCAAACCCGTGTGAACGAATTTATCAGCGGCCTGGCTTTGCTGACCCATAAACTCGGCGAGATCGAACGCACCGATGCCGTTTTCTGCGTCGTAGAAATGGATGACCGGGTGCACATCGTAGGCCGGTCGTCGGTTCAGGAGATCAACGTACGGGCTGTCCTGGAGCACTTTGGCGGCGGCGGCCATCCGGCGGCCGCCTCGGCTACCGTCAAATTCCAGGAACTGGACAACGTTGTCTCCGAATTGATCGAGACCCTGAAAATCCACGTCCGGCCCCCGCTTACGGCGGCCGACATCATGAGCAGCCCGGTTAAGTCGGTGCCGGTCGACACCAGGATTGAGGACGCCAACCAGGTTATGCTGCGCTACGGGCATACCGGCCTTCCCGTCGTTCAGGAAGGAAGCCTGGTCGGCGTGATTTCGCGGCGAGACGTAGAAAAAGCGGTCCGCCACGGGCTGGCCCACGCCCCGGTCAAGGCTTTTATGGCCCGTAACGTCCTGACGGTCGCCCCCAACACCCCCGTTACCGAGATTCAAGCCATCATGGTGGAAAACAACATCGGCCGGCTGCCCGTCGTCGTCGACGGGGGGGTCCTCGTGGGCATCGTTTCCCGTACCGACGTGCTGAAAACCCTGCACAAGTCGTTCCAGCCCCGCTACCAGACGCTATACCAGGCGCCGCGCGCCGAAATCCTGGCTCGCAACCTGGCTGACATCCTGCGTAAGAACCTGTCCGAGGACGTTTTCAAAATCGTTGTCGAAGCGGGCCGTGTCGCAGACACTCTTAACTGCAGGGTCTACCTTACCGGAGGCATGATCCGCGACGCCATCCTGGGCCGTCCGAACCGGGACTTCGACTTCGTGATCGAGAGCTGCGACTGTGACACCCTGGCCAACGCTCTGGCCCGGCATTTCGGCGGCAAGGCCAAGGTGGCCGAGAAAGGCCGGAAGACCCTTGTCTATCTTCCGCGGGGCCCTCGCCTGGACATTACCAGGGCCCAGCAGGATTTCCGCGAATTCGGGGTCGGCGGTGCGGGGGCGGAGCAATCGCCCCTCCGCCATGAGCTTTACAGGCGCGACTTCACCATCAACGCTGTTGCCGTGGTCCTCAACGAGGAAGGCTTCGGCGACGTCGTCGATTTCTTCGGCGGATTGGAGGATATCCGCAACGGGCTCATCCGGGCCCTGCACAACTTGAGCTTTATCGAAGACCCGGTCAGGATCCTGCGCGCCATACGCTATGAGCAGCGGTACCACTTCAACCTGGAACGGCAGACCCAGGCCCTTATTCGCGAGGCCCTCAACGACAGGGTGCTGCAAACCGTGCCCGACGAGCGCCTCTGGCCCGAGCTGAAGCGCATGCTCGGACGCGAACACACCCCCCGAATTTTGAGCCGGTTTGCCCAGACCAACATCTGGCCGCACCTCTTTCCGTCCGTCGTCTACTGGGAGGTGCAGCCCGTCATCGGCCGCATCCCTCGCGCCATCGGGACCCTGAACGACTGGCAGATACCGCCTCCGCCCGAGCTGTGGCTCGTCTATTTCACGGCGATACTCCACTGGAGCAGCCCCCAGGCCGTTTCGGAGATCTGCCAGCGCTACAAGCTGGGAACCCGGCAAACCGAAAAGGTCTTCCAGGCGCTGAACTGTTGGCGCGAAGCACTGAGCATTTTCGCGGCGCCGAGGGCGTCCGCTCTCGAACTGGCCCGGACCGCGCTGCAGATGCCGCGGGAGGCGTATCCCCTCGTGCTGGCGATGCTGGACGACGAAAGCCTCCGGCTGCGGTTCAGGGATGCCTTTCGTTTCCTCAAGGAACATAAACCATCCATTACTGGTAAAGATATTAGGAGGCTGGGCTACCGGCCCGGACCGGACTTTCGCAGGGCCCTGCACGCTGTCTGGCAAGCACGTATGGCAGGTCAAATCCAAACGAAAAACGAAGAGATCAATCATGCCGTCCGGGTACTGGAAGAACTGGGGAGCGGATAAGATGGACTTTCTGGACTTAAACCGTCTCTTGCTGATTGCTCCCGGGTTTATCGCCGGCATCGTCCTGCACGAGGTGGCCCACGGCTACGTCGCCGACAGGCTGGGCGACCCCACGGCCAGGCTGGAGGGGCGCCTGACCCTGAACCCCATACCGCACATCGATCCGGTCGGACTGATCTTTCTTCTTGTAGCCAAGGTGGGGTGGGCCAAGCCGGTACCGGTAAACCCTTACAACTTCCGCGGCAACATTAAACAGGGACTGCTGCTGGTCGCCCTTGCCGGGCCGGCGACGAACCTGCTGGTCGCCCTGGCGTCGGCCATGATCTGGGCTGTTCTCGGAGCGCCGTCGACGCTGCTGGGAGATATTTTGCAATGGACGATCCACATCAACGTCGTCCTGGCCTTTTTGAATCTGATCCCCGTGCCCCCCCTTGACGGGTCCAAGATCCTGGCGGGAATTCTGCCCGGCAGGCAGAGCTGGCTCTACTCCCTTGAACAGTACGGTATCCTGTTGCTGATCGTCCTGTTTGTTACGGGAGCGGCCTGGGATTTCATCAATTTCTTTTACCATCCGACCATTTCGGCGCTTTTCCGCCTCGTGGACATTATCGTGGGAGCTTAGAATCGTAGAGGGCCTATCGTTACCGGGAAGAGGGTGGAGAGAAGTGAGAATTGTAAGCGGGATGCGGCCGACAGGCAAACTGCACCTGGGACACTTGAGCGTCCTGGAAAACTGGGTTCGCCTGCAAAAGGAGCATGAGTGCTTCTATTTCGCCGCCGACTGGCACGCGCTGAGCACCGTATTTGACGACCCGTCAACCATCAAGCAAAACACCCGCGAGATGATCGCCGACTGGCTGGCCGCCGGCATTAACCCCGAACGCAGCACCATTTTCATCCAGTCCAAGGTTCCCGAGCACGCTGAACTGCATCTTGTTTTTTCAATGATTACGCCTTTGAGCTGGCTCGAACGGGTGCCCACTTACAAAGACCAGGTCCAGCAACTGGGTGCGCAGGGCAAAGATATTAACACCTACGGCTTCCTGGGATACCCGCTGCTCCAGGCGGCGGACATCCTCGTGCACAGGGGCGAGGCCGTCCCGGTGGGACAGGACCAGCTCCCGCACCTGGAACTCACCCGCGAGGTGGCCCGGCGATTCAACCACCTTTTCGGCGGCGTTTTCCCCGAACCCAAGGCCATCGTGGCCGAAACGCCGCTCCTACCGGGGATTGACGGGCGGAAGATGAGCAAGAGCTACGGCAACGTGATTATGATCAGCGCCGAGGCCGACGAAGTGGACAGGCTGACACGGATGATGGTGACCGATCCGGCGCGCATTCGCAAAACCGATCCCGGCCATCCCGACGTCTGCACGGTCTACGCGTTCCACGGCCTGTACAGTCCCGCGCGGAGGCCGGAGATAGAGGAGGAATGCAAGGCCGGAAGGATCGGCTGCGTGGCGTGCAAAAAAGAACTCACGGCCGCCTTGAACGCCGCGCTCGACCCCGTCCGCGAGCGTCGCCGGCAGCTGCTGTCCAGGCCGGGCTACCTTGATGAAATCCTGGCAGACGGCTGCGATCGCGCCAAAAAAGAAGCGCGTAAGACAATGTCGCTGGTGCGGGATGCGCTGCAGGTTTAATTCTGCTCCGGGGAGGCAAACCTCTTCGAATGTTCTGGCTGATCGTTGGCATAGCCGCTGCCACCCTGCTGCTTCTCGTCGTAACGTCCTTTATCGGCGTCCGGTTCTCTTATAAGCGCTCCGGTGACGACGACCGCTTTTACCTGACCGTGTCCTGGCTGGGGATACGTTTATACGCCCTGGACATCTCTTTCCTTGATCTGCTGTCACGCGGGCCGAAGCCAACCATCAGGGTGAAGTCGGACTCCAACACCCCCGCCACCGTTTCCGACAGAGGCCTTAGGGAAATCCCCCTGCCCGAGGCGCTGGCCAGGTGGTGGCCCTGGTTTGTGCGCCTAAAAGGACCGGCTTTTTATATCCTTACAAGGCTCAACGTGGAGGAACTCAACTGGTTTACCCGCTTGGGCACGGGTCAGGCCGCGCAGACCGGTATCCTGTCGGGTTTTGCCTGGACCGCCAAGAGCGTTTTCTTTAAATTCGCGGCCGGCGTGGTCCGCTTCGACCGGCAGCCCCGTTTCGCCGTCTACTCCGATTTCGTCCAGCCCGCCTTCGCCACGAACGTTGACTGTATACTCAGGGTCAGGGTCGGCCATATTATGATTGCAGCGCTTAAGGCTCTGCGCTTAAGGAGGTAGGTAAGACCGTGACGGAGCAGCACCCCATCCAGGGCCTGATGCAGACGGCTATGGAGAGCATCAAGGAAATGGTCGACGTTAACACGGTGATCGGCGATCCGGTAGAAACGCCCGACGGAACGATCATCATCCCCATCTCCCGGGTGGCCCTCGGTTTCGCGGCAGGCGGCAGCGAGTTTGACATGACCAAGCAGTCCGAGCAAAAAGACCAGAAGGAGCAGGCCCAGTTCCCCTTCGGCGGGGGCAGCGGGGCGGGCGTTTCGGTCTCCCCTGTCGGGTTTCTGGTGGTTGGACAGGGACAGGTGCGGCTGCTTCCCATAGATTCCAACGTCATTGCCGATCGTCTGATCGATCTTGCCCCTCATGTACTGGAACGATTGGACAAGTACTTCAAGAAGAGGGAAGACCAGACGGAGGAGTACATATCAAAAGAGCAGACGCCGACGCTATAACAAAGGTATGCCTGACCGCAGGGGGAAATGGAACCGCTTCCCCTGTTCTTTTTGGCATCTATCCCGACGGCTGACGACAGATGACTGACGAGCGAATCACCAAGTTCTACCCCTTGTCCCGCCGACATAATTTACTTTAAGCGGCAAGCGGGACAAGGGGTGATCGCCTTGGTGAACTACGTCTGGCTGGCTTTAATTCTGCTTGGCATAGGCACGGCGGCGGTCAGGGGGGACATAAACGTCGTGACCACGGCCGCCCTGGAAGGCGCCCAGACCGCCGTCAAAACGGCCTTAAACCTCGTAGCCATTATTGCTTTCTGGCTCGGCGTAATGAAGATCGCCGAGAAGGCCGGGTTAATAACGGCACTCGCTCACCTGGTCAAGCCCCTGATGGGTTTTCTTTTTCCCAGCCTGCCCAGGGACCACCCCGCGGTCGGGGCCATCATCATGAACTTGAGCGCCAACATCCTGGGGCTGGGAAACGCGGCCACCCCGATGGGCCTGATCGCCATGAAAGAGATGCAGAGGCTCAACCCCCGGCCTGATACCGCTTCGGAGGCGATGTGCACCTTCCTGGCGCTGAACACGGCCTGTATCACCCTGATTCCCTCGACCATCGTCGGGATACGCGCCATTTACCAGAGCAGCGATCCGGCCGGGGTCGTCGGCCCGACGATCTTCGCCACTTCCTGCGGGATGGCCGCCGCCGTCATCGCCGATTTTATCTTCCGCCGCCTTTACAACCGGAAGGGTGGGCGGTTATGCTAAGCCTAATCGGAGACGTCTCCCAGTGGGCCATTCCGGGATTCCTCGTCCTGGTTCTCGTCACCGGCGTGATCCGCCGGGTACCTGTTTTCGAAACCTTTGTCGAGGGCGCGGAGCAGGGCTTTGAGGTGGCCGTCAAGATCATTCCTTTCCTGGTCGCGATGATCGTGGCGATCAGCATTTTCCGAGCTTCGGGCGCCATGGAGATGGTCGCCGACGCACTGGCCCCGATTTTCGCATTCATCGGCGCGCCGCCGGACATCCTGCCCCACGCGATTATGCGCCCCCTTTCCGGCGGAGCGGCCCTTGGGATAGCCACGGAACTGATCAAGGAACACGGCCCCGACAGCTTTGTGGGCTACCTTGTCTCCACGATGCAAGGGTCCACCGACACGACTTTTTACGTGCTGACGCTGTACTTCGGCTCCGTGGGGATCACGCGCTACCGCTACGCCGTATGGTCCGGCCTGCTGGCCGATTTTACCACGCTCATCGCCTCAATCTATGTTGTCAACCTGATGTTCAACTGACGGAAGAAGGCGGCAATTTGACCGGGGAACGCCTGCAGAAAATCCTGGCCCGAGCCGGTCTCGGCTCACGTCGCAAATGCGAGGAATTGATCAGGAGCGGCGCCGTCAAGGTTAACGGGCGTGTCGTTACCGAATTGGGAACGCGCATTGACCCGCAAAAAGACAAGGTGACGGTCAACGAGCGGCCGATCGAACCCGAAGAAAAGGTTTACATAGCATTATACAAGCCGCCCGGTTACGTGACCACCCTTTTTGACCCCCAGCGGCGGCGTACCGTAAAGGACCTGGTGGAAGACATCCCCCAACGCGTCTATCCGGTGGGGCGTCTGGACTACGACACGGAAGGCCTGCTCCTGATGACCAATGACGGAGCCCTGGCTTACGCCCTGACCCATCCGAAGCATCACGTCCCCAAAACGTACGTGGCAACCGTTACCGGTAAACCGGACCCTTCCGCGCTCAAACAGCTTGCCCGCGGCGTCCGTCTTTCCGACGGTCCCACGGCGCCGGCGCGGGTACGGCTGCTGAAGCCGGGAAGCCTGGAGTCTGTAGTGGAAATCACCATCCACGAGGGACGGAACCGCCAAGTCAGAAGAATGTGCGAGGCTGTGGGACATCCCGTCCGCGCCCTGCGCAGAGTCCGATTCGGGAACATCGAACTCGGCGGCCTGGAGCCCGGCCGCTACCGCAAATTGACAAAAACCGAGCTGAAAAGACTAAGAATGCTCAGTGGTTTGCCAAACTAGCAGGATTACCGAAAGCAGAGAAGAATAGGAAAATTTTGAAGCATCTTTGAAACCCGTGTTGCGCTACAACTTCTGCAGGAGGTAAGTCCCTGTGGCTAGATTCCAAACTGAGCAAGGGCTCGTCGAGGGCGCTATTCGCGTTAAAATCAGGCTCGATTTTAAGGGTGTTTCGCGGCCCGGTCGGTTTTTTCTGGGTGCTAAATCAACCGAGAAGGTAGCGGAGGAAATCCGGGAACAGCAGATCGCGCTCTTCCGCAACGTGCCGCTCCAGGGTGTCGTTATCGAAGACATCAACCTCGGCGGCGAGATCTACACCGTGTACGACGACGCGGCCGGAACGGAAGTAGCCTTTGCGCCGGTGGAACTGGTGGTCGCCGTGGATAGCCTGGAGGACATCGTCCGCTTCGCCGCCCGCGAGGAATTCCGCAGGATCGAAGTCCTGGAACCCGGCAGACTGATCCTCTCGAAGTTCGAGATCGAGCGCCTGCTATTCAGGATCAACGAGGAAATCAAGAGCGTAAAATCGTGGATGGAACGCAAATACAGCCGCTAAATACCGGGAGGTCTTGCCTGTGAGCCCTGTCCGAGGAATCCGTGGAGCGATAACGGTCAACGAGAATACCGCCGAAGAAATCATTCGCGCGACGATGCGCCTGTTGGAGGAAATGGTCAGGGCCAACAGCATTGACGTCAATGACATCGCCAGTATATTTCTTACCATGACCCCTGACCTCAACGCCGAATTTCCCGCTCTGGCAGCGCGCAAGTTGGGTTGGACCAACGTGCCTCTCCTGGGCGCCACCGAGATCGCCCATCCGACCGCGATAGGGAAGTGCATCAGGGTGCTCGTGCACGTCAACACGGACAAGTCACAGGCCGAGTTAAGGCATCTTTATCTCGACGGGGCCGCCCGGTTGCGCCCGGATCTTTTGATGCCTTAAGATAATGCCTTAAGGCGATAAAGTGGTTGAGGTGTCGTTTTGCGGAAGGTTGCCGTACAAAACCTCGTCTCGGGCATGAAGGTCGGGCAGCCGGTACTTGGCCCGCACATGGAGCCTTACCTTCAGGCAGGAGTCGTTTTGAATGATCGCATCATATCCCGCCTTGTGATCCTGGGCATCCCCTCTGTTGTCATTGATGACGGTTTCCTTAATGATACCGATATACCCAGCGCCGTCTCGGTTGAGACGCGCGCTGAAGCCGCCAACCGCGTCAGGGAGCTGTTTGACGCCCCCGATTATGATCGACCGGTCCCGACGGCGCCGCTTGGCGCAACGGTCAACAATATCATCGACGAGATTTTGTCCAACGCCTCCGGAACCTCTTCAGCCCTGAACATCATGGACATCCGGGCCGAGGACGAGTATCTCTATTACCATTCGGTAAACGTCTGCGTTCTAAGCGTTCTGACCGGGATAACCCTGGGATACAAACGCCGCAAGCTTTTCGAGCTGGGAATGGGGGCCTTGTTTCACGATATAGGAAAAAGGCGCATCCCTTCCTCGATCTTGAACAAGCCCGGTCCGCTGACCAAAGAGGAATATGCCATCGTCAAACAGCATACGGTGTTCGCCAAGGAGCTGCTGGCCGACAACCCGTCTGCGGCCGAGATCGCCTACAGCCACCATGAGCGCTGCAACGGCGAGGGATACCCGTTGGGATTGAAGGCCCCGCATATCAGTCCCATGGCCCAGATTGCGGGCATGGCCGACATTTTCGACGCCCTGACCGCCGACCGTGTTTACCGCAAAGGCGTGCCGGCGCACCAGGCTTTCGAGATGCTGGCGGCGGCGGGGGATTACTGGTTTGATTACGACTTGCTCCTGGCTTTTCTGTATAACATTCCGGCTTACCCCTCAGGAAGCATCGTCGAACTCTCGTGCGGAGAAATCGGCGTCGTGATCGGTACCCCCAAAGGACACTCGGCCTTTCCCGAGGTGAAAATCATCCTTGACCCCGACAAGAAACGGCGTCAAAAACCGGTAATCTTGTCCACACTGAAACACAACATCGCCGTGTTGCGCCTTCTGGAGCAAGAGGAGATAGGCCGGCTTGGCCTGATGCCCTAACCTTAAGTTTAAATGCTTGACATTTTTGCGCGCGGCATGCTATGGTGTCACTTAACTAAATAAAAGACGAGGTTAGACGAGTCGAGTTGAGATTTCTCGAGATTTTTGATGAAGCTTAGCAGAGCTGGTCTGGTAATGGCCGGTAACTGTACTGAGTGCCGGTCATTTCCATTTTGACGCGGCCCGATGCGGCATCCGGACAATCTTGGGGTCGAATACGACAGCTTCTTCATATAAGTCAGTTTTAGATGACGAATTTGCGCGCCGGGTCATTGCCTAGGCCCTGAGCCCTGTGATAGTATTGGTCAATAATGATGGGCTTGGCAAAAACGGGGAGGTCATCAGGGAATGCTGGACAGCTTAATCAAAAGCAATATCGGGAGCCTGGCGGTATACAAGCCCGGGAAACCGATCGAAGAGGTGCAAAGGGAATTGGGGCTGGAGCGCGTTATCAAGCTGGCCTCAAACGAAAACCCCCTCGGCCCGTCTCCGCGTGCGGTCGAAGCCGTGTCCCGGGCTATCGGGGAGGTCCACCGGTATCCCGACGGGAGCGCTTACCGGTTGAAGAGGGCCCTTGCCGCTGCGCTGGACGTCGAACCGGAGGCCGTTCTCCTGGCCAACGGTTCCAACGAGGTCGTCCAGCAGCTCTCGCTGGCGGTTCTGGACGAGGGCGACGAGGCGGTTATGCCCGTTCCGAGCTTCCCGCGCTACGAGCCGCTGGCACGCCTCATGAAGGCCGAGCCCGTGGAAGTGCCGTTAACCGATTACCGCCTCGACCTGGAGGCCATGGCCACCCGGATCTCCCCGCGCACGAAGATCGTCTACATCTGCAACCCCAACAACCCGACAGGCACGATCGTGCGCAAGGACGAATTCGAGACCTTCCTTGACAAGCTGCCCCCCAGGGTTCTCGTGGTCATGGACGAAGCCTATTTCGAATACGTCGACGACCCGCTCTATCCCGACGGCCTCGATTATTTCCGCCGCGGCAGGAACGTCGTCGTTTTGCGCACCTTTTCCAAGATCTACGGCTTGGCCGGCCTGCGCGTGGGTTATGCTATCGGTAGCCCGGACCTGATCGCCTACCTGGAACGGGTGCGGGAACCGTTTAACGTGAATGCCCTCGCCCAGACCGCGGCGCTGGCGGCCCTCGGCGACCGCGAATTTGTCAGGCGCTCCCAGGACCTCGCGCGAGAAGGGAAACGTTTTCTGTACAGCGCATTCACGTCCCGGGGCATCTCCTACGTGCCGTCCGAGGCGAACTTCATCTTTTTTGACGCGGGCCGTCCCGAACAGGAGGTCTTCCGGCGCATGCTCAGGCGCGGGGTCATCGTCAGGGGAGGCTTCGGGTACCCGACGATGCTGCGGGTGACCATCGGGACACCGGATGAAAACGCGGTTTTTATAGAAGCTCTTGACGGGACTTTAAGGGAGGATTTCTGATAATGGTAATCGTAATGCGGCACAATGCTACCGAAGAAGAAATCAGCCAAGTGATGGCGAAGCTCGAGCAAAAGGGTTTCAAGGTCCACCTCTCCAAGGGGGTTGAGCGCACTATCATCGGGGTTATTGGCGATGAGACGGGTCTTGCGGACATCGCACTCGGGGCGCTGCCGGGCGTGGAGGCCGTCGTTCCGATCCTGCAGCCGTACAAGCTGGCCAGCCGCATCATGAACGAGGCCGGCACCATCATCAGAGTCGGCGACGTTGAGATCGGCGGCCAGGCCGTGCAGGTGATGGCCGGGCCGTGCGCCGTGGAAAGCAGGGAGCAGCTCCTTAAAGCGGCCGAGATCGTCAGCCGGGCGGGGGCCAAGATCCTCCGCGGCGGAGCGTTCAAGCCGAGGACATCCCCGTATTCCTTCCAGGGGCTCGGCGAGGAAGGACTCAAGATTCTGGCTGAGGCTCGGGAACGGTTCGGGCTTAAAATCGTCACCGAGGTTATGGATATCCGCAACCTGGAGGTTGTGGCGAAGTACGCTGACATTATTCAGATCGGTACCCGCAACATGCAAAACTTCAACTTGTTGCGTGAGTTGGGCGGCATCCCCAAACCGGTCCTCCTCAAGAGAGGCCTGTCCGCCACGATTGAGGAGTGGCTGATGGCGGCGGAGTACATCCTGGCGTCGGGCAACACCCAGGTGATCCTGTGCGAGCGCGGCATCCGGAGCTTTGACACGTACACCCGCAACACCCTGGACCTGACCGCGGTGCCCATCGTGAAGTACCTGTCGCACCTGCCGATAGTCGTCGATCCCAGCCACGGCATCGGCCGGTGGCGCTTCGTCGCCCCGATGTGCTGCAGCGCCGTCGCCGCCGGGGCCGACGGGCTGCTCGTCGAAATGCACCCGAACCCGGCCGAGGCTCTTTGCGACGGGGCTCAGTCTCTCAACCCCGAAAAATTCATGACGATGATGCGCGACGTCAGGAACGTGGCTGAAGCGGTGGGCCGTTTTGTTCCTTAGGCGTAACGACGGGCTTGACGTAGTCAATCCTTGATCCCTCTTCGGACCCCCTTTGCTGCGTCACTAGCGGCACTGTGCGGGTTCCGTTTGTTTTTGTGAGCGGGAGGTGCTGTTTATGTTCGATAGAGTGGGCATTATCGGTGTCGGTTTGATCGGCGGTTCGCTGGGAATGGGTATCGTGCAGCGCGGGCTCAGCCGCGAGGTCGTGGGCATCGGCCGCAACCCGGAAAACCTGCGCGAAGCCGAGCGGATGGGGGCGGTTACCCGCACGGCCGCCTCGCTGGCCGAGGGCGTGCGCGGGGCCGACCTGGTGATCGTCGCCACGCCCGTTACCTCCATCATCAAGTCCGTCCGTGAGGTCGTCCCTCACCTTACCCCCGGGACCATCGTCACCGACGTGGGGAGCACCAAACAGCAGATCGTGGAGCAGGCGGAAGCGGTAATGCCCGACGGCGCCTTTTTTGTCGGCGGGCACCCGATGGCCGGTTCCGAAGCGGCCGGCGTACGCTTCGCCGACCGGTACCTTTTTGAAGGCGCCTACTACGTGCTCACACCCACTCCCAGGACTTCGCCGTCGGCCCTGAGGGTGGTGGGGGAACTCGCCAGGGCCGTCGGCGCAAAACCGATCGAGATGTCCCCGGCCGCCCACGATTTTGCGGTGGCGGCCATCAGCCACCTGCCCCACATGGCGGCCGTGGCGCTGGTCAACGCGGTGGGGTCGATGCCCGGCTCGAAGGAGATCTTCTCCCTGGCCGCAGGGGGGTTCCGGGACACCACGCGCGTGGCCGCCGGGAACCCCGAGGTCTGGCGGGACATCTTGGCTACGAACAGCGCCATGCTCCGGGCGGCGATGGCCCACTTCAGGAAAGAGCTGGACCGGATCGACGATCTCCTGGAAGCGGGCGATTTGCAAGGCCTGCAGGCACTGCTGCAGGACGCCCGCGAGCTGAGGAAAGCGGTGCCTTCCAAAGCCAAAGGGTTTCTTCACGACCTTTTCAACCTGCTCATCAACATCCCGGACCGTCCCGGAAGCATCGCGGAGGTGGCCTCGGTCCTCGCCGCCGACGGCTTGAACATCTCGGACCTTGAAATCCTGCGGGTCAGGGAAGGCGAGGGCGGCACCGTGCGGCTTTCCTTTGCCAGCCGCGAGGCCAGGGATGCGGCGCGGGAGATACTGAAACACGCCGGCATCAAGGTGGTATCGCACAACGGTTAAACGTCAGGAGGCGTTTGCAGATGCTTAAAACGCGACGATCGGGACCCCTGAAGGGTGTCCTGCGCCCCCCGGGGGACAAATCCATTTCGCACAGGGCGGCGATTATCGGGGCCCTGGCGCACGGCACCACGCGCATCCATAACTTCCTGGAGGGCGAGGACTGCCTGTCCACGCTTCGCTGCCTGCAAAAACTCGGAGTGCGGATTGAAGGGCCCGACAACGGCAGCGTCGTCGTTCACGGCCTCGGGCCGGATGGCTGGCGCGAGCCGTCCGACGTCCTGGACGCCGGCAACTCCGGAACGACGATGCGCCTGCTCTGCGGGGTTCTGGCCGGCCAACCCTTCTTCAGCGTCCTGACCGGAGACGAGTCGCTCAGGCGGCGCCCCATGGCCCGCGTCATCAACCCCCTTGGCGAAATGGGCGCCCGCATCCTGGCGCGTGACAACAACAGGTTCCCCCCGCTGGCCATTTCCGGGCGCCGTTTAAAAGGCATATCGTACCGCCTGCCCGTGGCCAGCGCCCAGGTCAAATCGGCCATCCTGCTGGCGGGCTTGAACGCCGAAGGCGTTACCGAAGTCATCGAGCCGGTGCCTTCGCGTGACCATACGGAGAGGATGCTGGCTTCCTTCGGAGCGGAAATCACCCGCGAGAGACAGGCGATCCGGCTGCGGCCCGGCAGGCTCGCAGCGCGCGATGTCACGGTTCCCGGAGACATTTCCTCGGCGGCCTTTTTCATAGTGGCCGCGACGATCGTCCCGGGAAGTGACGTGACCCTTCTGGACGTCGGGGTGAACCCCACGCGCGACGGTATAATCCAGGTGCTCAGGGAAATGGGCGCCGATATCGAAACCCTGCGCCCGGACGAGTCGGGCGGCGAACCGAGGGCCGACATCCGCGTCCGCAGCGCCCCGCTTAAAGGGGTGACTATCGCCGGCGCCATCATTCCGCGGCTGATCGACGAGATCCCGGTGCTGGCCCTTGCGGCCGCCTGCGCCCGGGGCGAAACGGTCATCCGGGATGCCGCCGAACTGAAGGTCAAAGAGTCCAACCGCCTGGCGGCCATCGCCAGAGAACTGGGGAGGCTGGGGGCGCGCGTGCGGGAAACCGAAGACGGTTTGATAATCGCCGGAGGCTGGTCTTTGCGCGGGGCGGCCTGTGAAAGCCACGGAGACCATCGCATCGCCATGATGGCGGCGGTTGCCGGCCTTGTGGCCGAGGGCGTCACGGAGGTCGCCGACGGTGAGTGCGCGGCCGTTTCCTATCCGGGCTTCGCCGCTGCATTAAATATGCTGACCGAAGAATAATACTGCCCAACAGGCCCGTTCGTTGTCCCATTTGCATTTATATAGAGGAAAAATCGCAGTTTTGTCGAAGTTGTTGCCCAATGATCGCGAGGGAGGACTTTCGCCCCTGGTGATGCGGAACGTAGTCGCCATCGACGGCCCGGCCGGAGCCGGCAAAAGTACCGTCGCCAAGCTGCTTGCCCGCCGGCTCGGGTTCCTTTACATCGATACGGGGGCCATGTACCGCGCCGTTACGCTCAAGGCGCTGCGCGAAGGCGTCCCGTCAACCGAAGACGAGGCCGTAGGGTCCCTGGCGGGAAAAGTTAGCATTGATCTTGTCTCTTCGGGAAACGGGCTGCGCGTTTTCCTCGACGGGGAAGACGTGACCGAGGAAATCCGTTCGCCGGAAGTGTCGCGGCACGTTTCATACGTGGCGCGCATTTATGCGGTCAGGAAACGGCTGACGACGCTCCAGCGCGAAATGGCGCGTAGCGGCGGGGTCGTCATGGAAGGCCGGGACATCGGAACCTGCGTTCTGCCCGAGGCCGACCACAAGTTTTTCGTTACGGCTTCGGTCCGTGAACGGGCAAGGAGAAGGCAGGGCGACCTGCGGCGCCAGGGCCACGACATCGATCTCGAAACACTCGTGCAAGAAATCGAAAAGCGGGATTTTATCGACAGCACCCGCGAGGTGGCTCCCCTGAAACCCGCGCCCGACGCCAAAGTCATCGACACGACCGGGAAGACCGTGGAGGAAGTCGTCAACCTTCTTGCCACGGAGGTGCTGAAACGCCAATGATCTACCGCTTTGCCTGGCTCCTTTGCCGGGCAATCCTTTTGATCTTGCGTCGGTGGGACGTCAGGGGGGGAGACAGGGTTCCCGCAACGGGCGGGCTGATTGTCACCGCCAACCATACGAGCTACTGGGATCCAATCATTGTAGGGTGCGCGCTGCGCAGAAAAGTCCACTACATGGCCAAGGCCGAACTTTTTTCGTTCCCCGTGTTCGGCCGGCTTTTGTCCGCGCTGGCGGCTTTCCCGGTACGCCGCGAAGGGATAGACAGGGCGGCCCTGAAAAAGGCCCGGGAGGTGCTGGCCGCAGGCGAGGTTCTCGGTATCTTCCCGGAGGGAACCCGGAGCCGGACGGGAGAACTTCTCAAGCCCCATCTGGGCGCCGCACTTCTGGCTTTTAAAACCGGTGTTCCCATTCTCCCGGTCTCCGTCGTCGGCGCGTCCGGCTTTGGCAAGGTCCGCGTCCGCATCGGCAATCCGGTGTATCCCCCGGCGGTAAAGGACAAGCCGGGCAAGGAGCAAATGGAGGCGTACCTCGACCAGGTTATGCAAGACATCAGGTCCTTGATGAATGAGATGAGGTAGTGAAGCAATGGAGGTCAAGCTGGCCGCCAAGGCTGGTTTTTGCTTCGGTGTGCGCAGAGCCATCGAGCTGGCCCTTAAGACGGCGCGTGAAGGAAAACAGCCGATTTATTCGTTGGGCCCCTTGATTCACAATCCCCAGGTCGTGCAGTACCTGCAAGACCGGGGTATTAACGTGATCGAGAACGTAAACGAGGCTTCGGAAGGAACGTTGATCATCCGTTCCCACGGCGTAGACCCGAGCGTGCTCTCCGAAGCGGAAGGCCTCGGCATGACGGTTGTGGACGCCACCTGCCCGTTCGTCCGGCGCGCGCAGCAGCTTGCCTCGGACCTGACCGCTTCCGGGTATCAGGTCGTCGTGGTCGGCGACAGACATCATCCGGAGGTACGCGGGATTGTGGGATGGACAGGCGGGAAGGCCATGGTCGTCGAAAACCCCGATGAAGCGCGGGACCTGCCGGTCTTCCCCAGGGTCGGCGTCGTCGCCCAGACCACCCAGCCCCAGGACAATTTTGAGGCCGTGGTCAAGGTTTTGCGCCAAAAGATGGGCGACGTAGCGGTTTCCAACACTATTTGCAATGCTGTTGCCGAACGGCAGAAGGCCGTTCTTGAGCTGGCCAAGGAAGTCCAGGTGATGGTTGTTGTGGGCGGGGCCGACAGCGCGAACACCAACAAGCTTACGAATCTATGTCGGAAGACCGGGACACCAACCTATCAGATTGAGACCGCCGACCAGCTTGACCCCCGTTGGTTCCGTAACGTAGAGATCGCGGGGCTTACGGCGGGGGCATCCACACCGGATTGGATTATCGAGGAGGTTGAACAACGGATGCGAGAGATGGAAGAAATGACGAATCCAGAAGACGAGATGCAGTCGATGCAGGTCAAATCTCTCAGAGGAGGGGAAATTGTCAGGGGCGTTGTGGTATACGTAGGCCAGGATGAAGTCCTGGTCGACGTGGGCGCCAAATCGGAAGGCGTGATTCCGCTTCGTGAGTTGTCCTGCTGTGAAGTCACCTCCCCACAGGACATCGTCCAGGTGGGAGATGAGATAGATGTTTGGGTGGTAAAGGCAGAGGACAATGAGGGAAGAATCATTCTCTCGAAAAACCGCGCTGACGCCGTCAAGGCCTGGGAACGACTCGAACAGGCCTTCCAAAACGAGGAACCTGTTGAAGGGATGGTCCGCGAAGTAGTCAAGGGCGGCCTGCTGGTCGACCTCGGGGTAAGGGCTTTTCTGCCTGCTTCCCAGGCCGACAGGGGGTTCGTCGAAAACCTGGCCCAGTTCGTGGGCCGGAAGGTAAGGGCCAAGATCATCGAGCTCAACCGCAGCCGCAAAAAGGTCATCCTTTCCCGCAAGGCCGTTCTGGAAACCGAGTATGCGGAAAAACGCAAACGCACCCTGGAAAGCATTCAGGAGGGTGACGTCGTCCGCGGCACGGTGCGCCGGCTGACGGAATTCGGGGCTTTCGTCGACATCGGCGGGCTGGACGGGCTTTTGCACATTTCGGAGATCTCCTGGCACCGCATCAATCACCCTTCGGAAGTGCTCAACGTCGGCGACGAGGTCGAAGTTAAGGTCCTGCGGGTCGACAGGGAAAGCGAGAAGGTCTCCTTGAGCCTGAAACAGGTCCTTCCCAACCCCTGGGATACCGTGGCCGAGAAATACCCGGAAGGTTCCATCGTTAAAGCCAGGGTGGTCCGGCTGGTCCCGTTCGGCACGTTCGTGGAACTCGAACCCGGCGTCGAAGGTCTCATCCACATCTCCCACCTCGCCGAATGGCACGTGGCCAAACCGGAAGACGTGGTCCAGGAAGGACAGGAAATCAACGTTAAGGTCTTAAGCGTTGACCAGGAGTCCAAGCGGATCCGTCTTTCGTTGCGCGAAGCGGCGGGGCGGGAGTTCGCCGATATGCCGGAAAACAGGGATGAGGGAACGACCATCGGCGACGCGGTGGGGGACAAGCTGACCCAGGAAGAGTAGGCGAAAAAGAAATAGAAAAAACTTTTTAGAGCAGGGCGGCCTTTTCAGGCCGCCCCTTAAATTTGCATTAATTCCTGCTCCGTAGGAGAACCTAGCATTAATATTTGCAAAGCGAAGGAGCAGGTGATATGGACAGGCTTCCAATCGGCGTTATTATCCTGATCGTTGTTTCCGTGCTGATCTACCTTGGTTTGCTGCACCGCGTCCTGGACAGGATGAGGCTTACCGACCGCGCCGCGCTATTGATTCTCGGCGCCATGGTGGTCGGCAGCCTCATCGACATCCCGATTCCGCTGGGACGCAACACGGTCGCCCTTAACGTGGGCGGCGGCATCGTCCCCGTGGCCCTGGCCGGCTATCTGCTCTACCGTGCCGACGAGACGGCGGAAAGAACGCGGGCCCTTTTAGGAGCCCTGCTTACCGGCGCAGTCGTATACGGGGTGGGAACCTTCGTGATGACCGGTTTGCCCGAGCCTGCAGGCCGGTACGACTTCATCGACATCATCTACCTGTATCCCATTGTGGCCGCCATCATCGCTTACGCCGTGGGACGCTCGCGGAGGGCCTCCTTTGTGGCGGCCATCCTGGGGGTGCTCCTGGCTGACATTTTTCAGTGGACCAGGCTCGCCGCGACGCGCACCCCGGGGAGCATACACATCGGCGGCGCCGGAGCCTTCGACGTTATCGTCATCTCTGGTCTGCTGGCGGTGCTCCTCGCCGAGGTAGTCGGGGAAATCAGGGAACGGATACAAGGGGGGCCGCGTTCAGAAGGCCGTAGTAAAGCTACGCTGGACGCTCTTAAAACCCCTGGAGAGGGAGGTCAAAGGGATGAAGACCGCTAAACTGGGGATTTTAGTCGCTTGCCTGATCTGTGCGGGAACTATCCTTGCTTATTACAGTTCTCCCGAGAACCTGCCCGCATGGGCGCCCCTCAACCTGACGCAGGAACTGGACCATATGACCGCAGGCGAATACTCTACGGTCGTCGACAAAGACGGGCGCCTTGTTACCAAGCTTGCCCGTCATGTTTACAAGGGCGACGAAATCATCCGCGGAAACGGCGAGCAGTACCGCATCGTTTCGGTCAAGGGGAATCTCGCCAAAGCCGAGATGGTAGGCATTGACCGCGACCTGCTGGCCTACATGGAATACTTTGACCGGTATGCCCTGCCGGCCCAGGCCCAAACAAACCGTTCCAGGGCCATCGGCATCTACCACACCCACAGCGACGAATCCTATGTCCCGACAGACGGAACCGAGTCCAAACCCGGTAATGGCGGCATTTTCCGGGTCGGAACCGCCCTGGCCTCGTCACTGCGGGATCAAGGTGTAAGGGCCGACCACAGCTTCGCCACCCACGAACCCCACGACGCCCAGTCTTACGTGCGGTCCCGCAAGACCGTCGTCGAGCTTATGAAGCGCAACCCCGCCGCCCTGATCGACGTACACCGGGACGGCGTTCCCGACGCCAGCTTTTACCGGCGGACGGTTAACGGCCGGCAAATCAGCCAGCTCAGACTCGTAATCGGTAGCCAGAACCCCAACATGAATGCCAATAAAGACTTCGCCAGGCGTCTGATGGCTTTTGCAAACAAAACCCATCCAAATTTAGTCAAGGAAGTCTTCATCGGCAGAGGTAACTATAACCAGGACCTGATGCCGACCGCGATTCTGGTCGAGGCCGGAACCCATACGGTATCCAGGCAGGAGGCCGAGGACGGCATCACCCTGCTGGCCGACGCCATTCCCACCGTCCTCGGTGTGAGCCCGGGCGTGACCCCGCGGGCGGGAACGTCACCGGGGGTCTGGACGGCGCTGCTATGGATCCTGGCTATTACGGTGGTGGGCGCCGGCGTCTTCCTTGTTGTCAGCGCCGGCGGCGTAAAGCAGGCTCAGGAAAAACTGGGCCAGTTCTTCAGCAAGGAAATCGGGCTCAAGCTGAACAACCGGAAGGAGGGCGGCGAGGGAGAACGATAGCTCTGCAAAGGGGTAACGCAATTGAAGATCCTTTATCATTGTTTTGGCGGCACTCATTCCTCCGTTCTCGCCGCAGCCCTGCACCTTCGTCTCTTGGACCCCCGCCGCCGACCCTCGGACAGTGAACTGAAGACCCTGCCCTTTTTTGACAAACGGGCAGGGTCTGATTATGGAAGAATCGCCTTTTACGGGCGCGATGAACAGGGGCGTGAAATCTGGATCCTGGGTCGCCTGGGCTACGCCAGGGTAACTGAAGGTGTGTTTAGCAGCTTGCTCCACGCCTTGATCGAAAACGGTCGTCAGCTGCTGGTCGACACCACGCCCATTCTGAACTGGCAGATGCGGGTCGGCGGCTATCTTTCCAGGCGGGCGCGGTGGAAGCGCATCGGCTTTTTTTTAATCGCCCAAGGCACCAGAAAAGCCTACCCCCGCCTGGTGCAGCTGGTAAAACAGGCTGAGGAGGAAATAGACAGGATTGAAGGCCTTACTGTACGTTGACGACACACCCCTTGCCGCTCTGGCCGCCCTTAACGAAACGGACAGCGGTGCATCGGCGCGGAACCCGGCGGCGTTTGATTTCCTGTCCAGCCCGCAGGATTGCCGCCGGGTCGGCCGGAGCCGGGAGGGGCTGCCGATCTTCGCCTTGTGGTATCCTGCGTCGCAGGTCTTCCTGACCCGTATCGTTAAAAGCTTTTGCATCATGCACGACATCCCGCACGGCGACGTTATAACCGTACCGCTCCGGCGGAACAGCCTATTCATACGTTTGGTGACCTGGCTTTACCGGCACCGCCTGAACCGCCTGGCCAAAAACCTGTTGTCCCTTACCTGGCCGAGAGCCGGACGGGACCTCGTCGCCCACTTCCAGCTTCCCGCATCGCCCCTCCGGCAGGGATTGGACAACCGGCGTCGAAAACGGTGAAAAATGGCAGCTTAAGGAGGGTTCCCGGTACTTAAGTGGGGCTTGTAGTCAGCGCGGTAAGAAAGGACAGCATTGCGGCATCTCTGCCCGTCGTCGCGGGAGACACCGTGGTAGCGGCTAACGATATGCCCATCCGCGACTTGATCGACTACAGTTTCGCCCTCGCCGACGAACACGTGGAATTGCGGGTTGAAAAGGCCGGCGGGGAAGAACTGGTACTGGAGATCGATAAGGAGTACGACGAAGACATCGGCCTGGTCTTTGACCAACCCTTTCCTGGCCTGCGCAGGTGCCAGAACAGGTGTCTTTTTTGCTTCCTGGACCAAATGCCGCCGGGTCTCCGGACGTCGCTCTACGTAAACGACGACGACTACCGCCTTTCTTTCTGGGAAGGAAACTTTATCACGCTGACCAACGCCGGCCCGCACGACCTCGAGCGCATCGCCGGCCAGCGCTTAAGCCCGCTGTATATTTCGGTCCACACCACCAATCCCGACCTGCGCAAACAAATGCTGCAGCATCCGAGAGCGGGCCTAATCATGCAGCAGCTGGCCTTCTTGAAGTCCGCCGGCATAGAAATGCACACCCAGATCGTCCTTTGCCCGGGCATTAATGACGGGCGGGAATTGGACAAGACTATAACAGACCTTGCCGGTTTTTGGCCCCGGGTCCGTTCCATCGCCATCGTCCCGGTGGGGCTTACCAGGTTTCGCCAGGGGCTTTACCCGCTGAAGACTCTGTTGCGGGAGGAAGCCTCCGCCCTCGTCACCAAGGTCGAGCGCTGGCAGCAACAATTCCTTAAGGCGTTGGGCGATCCACTGGTCCACGCGGCCGACGAGGTTTATCTAAAGGCAGGGGCGCCGGTCCCGCCGGCGGAGTTGTACGGGGAATACCCGCAGTTGGAAAACGGCATCGGCCTTGTAAGACAACACCTCGACGCGCTTAAAATATGGTTGGGCGGGTTGACCGAGCCTCTGGGCGCAACGCAGAAGATCACCGTCGTTTCGGGAACGCTCGCGGCGCCGATTCTGCAAGAGGCCCTGCACCCGCTGCGCCGCATAGGGCTGGACGTGCGGGTCTTGCCCATCCGCAACAACTTCTTCGGGCCCGCTGTAACCGTGACCGGGCTGCTGACAGGGAAGGACATCGCCAGCCAACTCAAGGGCAAAAACCTCGGCCGCCTGGTTGTTATACCGAGCGTGTGCTTCAATGACGACGGCCTGACCCTTGACGGTCTGACGGCCGCTGACCTGGAAAGAATCCTGGAGAAACCCGTCGTTACCAGCCGCGACCCCCGGGACTGGATACGGGTCTTAAAAGCAGCGGGATCAGGCCATTAAAACATTGCGGTTTCGAGAGGAGGAAAGAGCCACCCTTGAATAAACCCCTCGTCGCTATCGTCGGGCGCCCGAACGTCGGGAAGTCCACGCTCTTCAACAGGATCGTCGGAACGCGCGCCGCCGTCGTCGAGGCCCAGCCGGGCGTCACGCGCGACCGCTTGCACCAGGACGCTGAATGGGCGGGCAGGGCGTTTACCCTTGTGGATACCGGCGGCATCGACACCGCCTCAGAGGACACCATGGCTACCAGGGTCACCGCCCAGGCCCAACAGGCCATTGCCGAAGCCGACCTGATTATGTTCGTTCTTGACAGCCGCGACGGCCTGGTGCCCGAAGACATCGAGGTAGCCAATATTCTGCGCCGGGCAGGTAAACCCGTTATCCCCGTTATAAACAAGATCGACAACTTCGATCAACCTCTGCCCCTGGCCGAGTTTTACAGCTTGGGCCTCGGCGACCCCGTGCCGGTCTCGGCCCAACTGGGCCTTAACGTCGGCGACCTTCTGGACGAGGTGGTGGCCCGCCTGGCGGTCGAAGCCGGGGACACCCGGGAGGAACAGGCCGTCAAGGTGGCCTTCATCGGGCGTCCGAACGTCGGAAAATCTTCGCTCGTCAATTCAATTCTGGGTGAGGAGCGCGTCATCGTCAGCGACATCCCCGGGACCACCCGTGACGCCATCGATACCTTCCTGGAGCGCGACGGCCGGCGGTACGTGTTCATCGATACGGCGGGGATACGGCGAAGGAGCAGGATTTCCGAGCCGGTGGAGCGTTACAGCGTCATGCGCTCCCAGAGGGCTCTGGAGAGGGCCGATATCGCCGTTCTGGTCATCGACGCTGTCGAAGGCGTAACCGCCCAAGACAAGCGGATTGCCGGCCTGGCTGAGGAAGCCGGCCGCGGGACGATCATCGCGGTCAACAAGTGGGACCTTGTCCCCAAAGACAGCGGCACGATGAACCGTTACACCGAGGCCGTCCGGCGGGAACTGGCCTTCATAAGCTACGCCCCGCTCGTTTACACCTCCGCCGTTACCGGACACCGGGTTCGGAACATTTTGGACGCCGTCGACAGCGTCTACGCCCAGTTTACCCGGCGCGTGCAAACGAGCGACTTCAACCGCCTCATGCAGGATGCCTTCCTCGCCGCGCCACCGCCGGCCGAGAAGGGGAGGAGGCTGAAGTGCTACTACGCAACCCAGGTCTCGACGGGCCCGCCGACCTTCGTCCTCTTCGTCAACGACCCGGCGCTCGGCACCAACGCCTATCGTCGGTATCTCGAAAACCAGGTGCGGCGCGCCTACGGCTTTGAGGGAACGCCGGTGCGTATCATCTGGCGCGGAAGGGAGACCAAGTGAATACCGTGGAAACCTTGATCCTGGTGCTGATCAGCTACCTTCTCGGAGCCCTGCCCTTCGGTTATCTCGTCGCCAAGGCGATCAGAGGCGTCGATATCACCGCCCACGGCAGCGGGAACATCGGCGCGACCAACGTCTGGCGCGTTCTCGGCCCCCTCCCGGGGACCCTGGTATTGGCTGCAGACGTCGGCAAGGGGGCGCTGGCCGTCTGGCTGGGGCGCGTCTACGGCGCCCCGGAGGTCGAACTCCTCACCGGCGCAGCCGCCGTTATCGGGCACGGCTGGTCGGTCTTTTTAGGGTTCCGGGGAGGCAAAATGATCGCCACGAGCGGGGGAGTGCTGCTGATGCTTTCCCCTCTGGCGACCCTCGGCGGTTTTATCGTCTGGGCGGTGACGCTGGCCGTCAGCCGTTACGTGTCCCTGGCCTCCATTATTACTGCGGTATCGATCCCCTTGTGGTTTTACTACCTTGGCTTCAGCCGCGACTACCTAATCTTCACTTCCATCCTGGCCGCGGCGGCGATCTACAAGCACCGTTCGAACATCAAGCGGCTGATCCATGGCAACGAATACAAGTTCGGCGCCCGAAGATAGCTGTTGGTTTATAGTTTGAAATTCGCAAAGCGAATTTCTTCGAGTCCAACCTCTGACTTCTTGCATCTGGCTTCTTTATGGTAGAATAGGGGACGTGGGGAGGGGGAGTGTCCTACATTGGCCATTCAAGAAGTGCGCGTAGCCGTCCGAAGCTCGCTTCCCGACGCCAAAGGGAGGCAAACCCTGGCTGAAATCCAGCGGTCCCTGCACATCTCCACGGTGCAGGCCGTAAGAACGGCCAAGGTTTTTCGTTTTGAGGGGATTACCGTCGCGGAAGCCGGGTACCTGGCGCGGACCCTTCTTTGCGAAGACATCTTCCAGGTATACACCGTCAACGAGCCGATCATCACGGACACTAACTGGTTGGTTGAGGTCGCTTACCGTCCGGGCGTCATGAACCCGGAAGCGGGATCCCTGATCAAGTCGGCCCGGGATCTCGGCCTTTCGCACGTCGTCGCCGCAGATTCAAGCTGGGAATACGCCTTTTACGGCCCGGAAATCACCCCGGACGATATCGACACCATTCTGCGCCGCCTGCTCGTCAACGCCACCGTTCAACACGTTGTCCGGGAAAAGCCCGAAACCCTGATCATTACCGGCCGTTCCGCTCCCACGCTCTCCATCCCGATTACCGGCATGACCGACGAAGAGCTCATGGAGCTCAGCAAAGACAAGCTGTTTTTGAACCTGGAAGAGATGCGCCTGATCCAGGATCATTTCAGGGCCATCGGCCGCGAGCCGACTGACTGCGAGGTCGAAATCCTGGCGCAGACCTGGTCGGAGCACTGCGTGCACAAGACCTTCAAAGCACACCTGACGGTGGACGGCCGGGAAAAGAGGCCTCTCCTGAAACGCCTGCAGGAGGCCACCAACAGCATCAATCACCCGCTGGTGCTCTCGGCTTTCGTCGACAACTCCGGCGTGTTGGCTTTTTACGACGGCTGGGCCGTCTGCGGCAAGGTCGAGACGCACAACTCCCCGTCGGCGATCGAGCCTTACGGCGGCGCCGCTACGGGCAGCGGCGGGGTTTTCCGGGACGTTATGGGCACCGGGCAGGGAGCCAAGGTTATTGCCTCCACCGACATGTTCTGCTTCGCTCCGCCCGATACCCCTCTTGAAGAGATTCCCCAGGGGTGCATGCATCCGAACTACCTCCTGCGCCAGGTGGTGGCTGGAGTACGGGATTACGGCAACCGGATGGGCATACCTACCAACAACGGTTCGGTACATTTTCACCGCGACTTCCGCGCCAAACCCACGGTCATTGTAGGCTCCTACGGCCTGCTGCCGGCCGACCGGTGCGAGAAAGGGAAGCCCGAGCCGGGAGACCTTGTCGTCGTCATCGGCGGGCGCACCGGCCGGGACGGCATCCACGGGGCCACTTTTTCCAGCGCCGCGATGACGGACCGGACGATGGATGTCAACGCCCAGGCCGTCCAGATCGGCCATCCCATCGAGGAAAAACGCATGAGCGACGCTCTCCTGGCGGCCCGCGACGAGGGGTTGATCCGTGCCGTCACCGACTGCGGCGCGGGCGGGTTCGCTTCCGCCGTGGGCGAAATGGGCGCTTCAACCGGCGCCGTGCTGGCCCTGGACAAGGCCCCGCTGAAATACTCGGGCCTGGCGCCGTGGGAGATCCTGCTGTCGGAAAGCCAGGAGCGCATGGTCGCCGCCGTCAGGCCCTCCGACATCGACCGCTTCCGGGAGATCTGCCGCGAGCACAACGTTGAAGCGACCGTTCTCGGCACCTTCACCGGCGACGGGCGTTTCCGGGCGACCTACGAAGGAGCGGAGGTTATGAACCTGAGCATGGCCTTCCTCCACGGCGGGCTGCCTCAACGGCGCATGCAAGCGGCGCGGCCGTCCCGCAATCCGCAGCCGGAGCTTATGCCCGACCCGCCGGCCGATTGGGTGAAAGCCTACAAGGACGTTATGGCGCACCTGAACGTCTGCTCCAAGGAGCCCATCGTGCGCGTTTACGACCACGGCGTGCAGGGCACCAACGCCTTGCCTCCCCTGGGTGGCGTCGACGGCAGCGGCCCCAACGACGCCTGCGTCTTGACCCCCATCCTCGGCAAACCTTACGGGCTCGTCATCGCGCACGGCCTCAATCCCATCCTCAACCGGATCGACCCCTACTGGGGAAGCATTTGGGCGGCGGCCGAAGCCGTAGCCAACGCTGTGGCCGCGGGAGCGAACATCGACGAGCTGGCCCTGATCGATAACTTCATCTGGCCCGTCCCGGACGAAGAGATGCTGTGGGCCCTCGACCGCGCCGTCGACGCCTGCACCGATTTTGCCAGATCCCTGGGCTGTCCCTTCATCTCCGGCAAGGACAGCCTTTCGAGCACTTACCGCGGCGCCGGCGGCTTGACAATCCGGATCCCGCCCGTGCTGTGCGTTTCCGCATTCGGGCGGATTCCCGACGTTAAGAACACCGTCTCCGCCGACTTCAAGAAGGCGGGAAGCCAGGTCCTGCTTGTAGGTCAGCGCGACATCACCGAAATGGCCGGGTCGGTCTACTGGGAAAACCTCGGCCTGGCCGGAACGGCGCTGCCGAAGGTCGATCTGGCCTCTTTCACCGGCACCTGCCGGGCTTTGTACCGGGCCATCAATTCCGGCAAGGTCCTGGCCTGTCACGACATCAGCGAGGGCGGCCTGGCCGCGGCCATCGCCGAGATGTGCATCGGGGGCCGATGCGGCGTCGCCGTTTCGGTACCGCCGGACCAGCGTCCAGATTATTTCCTGTTTAACGAAACGGCGGGATGTTTTATCGTCGAGCTCGCGCCGGAAACCGCTCCCGGCGACCTCTTCGGCGACGTTCCTTGGCGCGTGATCGGGAGCACTACCGCCGACCGGCGCGTCAGTGTTTCCCTTGGCGAACAGCGTTTCGCCGTCCTCGTTGATGAGCTGAAGGAAGCATGGCAGCGTCCCATGAAGGAGGTATTCGGAGCTTGAAGCCACGGGCCTGCGTTTTGCGCACCGACGGGACCAATTGCGACCAGGAAACGGCCTTTGCCCTCGAGCTTTCCGGAGCACGGGCCGATTACCTGCACGTCAACGAGCTGCGCTCCGGTCGCAAGCGTCTCCTTGACTATCAGATCATGGTCATTCCCGGCGGTTTCTCATACGGCGACGACGTCCTGTCCGGAAAGATCCTGGCCGTCGAATTGACGTCCCTGCTGCGCGAACAGCTGCAGGAGTTCGTGGACAAAGGACGCCTGCTCCTGGGGATTTGCAACGGCTTCCAGGTCCTCGTAAGAACGGGGCTCCTACCGTATTCGCGGATAGGGTCGATCACGACGACGCTGATGCCGAACGACAGTGGCCGTTTCGAGTGTCGCTGGGTATCCTTGAAAGTGGAAAAAAGCCCGTGCGTGTTTACGGAAAGCCTGGCCGGACGCACCGTGACCTACCAGGTGGCCCACGGGGAGGGCAAGTTTTTCACCAGCCAGGACGTCCTGGACGACCTTGAGCGCCGGGGGCTGGTCGTATTCCGGTACGTCGACGCCGAAGGGCGCCCCACCCAGGCCTACCCGGCCAACCCTAACGGCTCGCTGCACGCCGTGGCCGGGATCTGCGACCCGTCCGGGCGGATAATGGGCCTCATGCCCCATCCCGAACGGTTCGTGCTGCCGACGCAGCACCCCAACTGGCGACGAGGGCCCGCGGCAGCCGAAGGGCTGCCCATCTTCCAGGATGCCGTAAACCACGCCAGGCAAATGTAATGGGGAGATCGCCATGACCAGAGTAGCCATCCTGGGCGCCGGGAGCTGGGGAACGGCGCTTGCCGTCCACCTGGCGCGCAAAGGTCGGCCTGTCAGGCTGTGGGCCAGGCGCCCCGACCATGCCGCGGAATTGTCTTCATCTAGGGAAAACAAGGCCTATCTTCCAGGGGTTAAAATACCTTTGTCGATAGAAATATCGGCAGACTGGAAAGCGCTCCTGGCCGGCGCCGAATGCGTCGTCTTTGCCGTGCCTTCGCACGCCTTTCGCCAGGTGCTCGAAACGGTGTCCCGGCACCTCGGCGACGCGCCCTGCGTCAACGTCGCCAAAGGCATTGAAGCGGATTCGCTCCTGCGGCTTTCCGAAGTTTACAAATCGGTTACGGGGGACAGGACCCTGTCCCGTTACGCCAGCCTGTCGGGACCCAGCCATGCGGAAGAAGTCGGCCGGGCCATGCCGACCGCCCTGGTGTCGGCGTCCCCCTGCAAACCGGTGGCCGAGTTCGTCCAGGACCTTTTCATATCCCCCGAGCTCAGAGTCTATACCAACCCGGACCTGATCGGTGTGGAACTCGGCGGAGCCTTAAAAAACATCATTGCCGTCGCCACCGGGATCTCCGACGGCCTGGGCTACGGAGATAACACGAAAGCCGCGCTCATGACGCGGGGCCTTGCCGAAATCACCCGGCTGGGCGTCCATTTGGGCGCAGACCCGCTAACCTTCGGCGGCCTGACCGGCGTCGGCGACCTTATCGTTACCTGCACAAGCATGCACAGCCGGAACCGGCGTTTCGGAATGGAGATAGGAAAGGGCAGGACCTTGGAACAAGCTCTCAGCGCTGTGAGGATGGTCGTCGAAGGGGTCCGGACCACCATCGCCGCCACCGAACTCTCCAGGAGGCTCAACGTCGAGATGCCGATCGCCAGGCAGGTATACGCCGTTCTCTACGAAGGTGTTCCGCCGCTGGAAGGGGTAACCCGGCTCATGACCCGGCAACGGACGCGGGAAATCGAGGAAGTCGCCCGCATTAAGATCACCTGGCACCACGAAAAGTAGCGCCTGACTCCGGTGTTAAACGCTGCAGAACTTCGCTTTTAAACAAAGCGGAGTTTTTCTTTCGGCCAAGCTAAACCTCGAAGTAATCCCCGTTCGGGAATTGCTGATTCTATTTGGTCGTCTTAGTCGCCGGCGTCGGAATAGTAGGAATTCGCGGAGCGAATCCCATCAAGTACCGACTACCAACTACTTGTCAGGTAGCAGGACATCGTTAACATGTTTAGCATTAGCTCGATAATAGCCCTTGCTGTTCGGGTCTG